>JBGTAO010000098.1:0-12685 GCA_041749835.1 Gemmata sp.
CCCACAGATGATCAATTAATGCAACGCGGTTTTCGTCCTGTCCTGAGCGTGGCAAGTTCATCATGTATTTTCGCCAGCGTTCATTTGGATAGAGTGCGGAGACCAGTTGGGGCTTCTCCCAATCGACGGGCTTGCCCCCACGCAGTAAATCGATGTGCTCACCATTCTTGAGCACTCCTTCGCAAACGAACCAGCCGTCATCGATTGGCGGGTGCGGTGAAAACATTGCCCAGTATTGATCGAGGCCGAACGCAAATCCGATGGGATTCAGTGTTTGTGGTAACACCGGTGTGAAACGCTCAGGCATCACACCCCGTAGATTCCAAAGCACCACATACAGCAGCAGTAATCCTGTGAGTACGTTGAAGCCCCCCGGCGTGGGTATCGATTCTTCCACTAGTGGCGAAGTGCGACCGCGCCACGCCACAACCCGATCCCAGAACTGAGTGGGCAGTAGCGCGATCCAACCCGCCGCACAAACATACGGGAATGGCCCCAGCACCATGCAGCTATTCAAGCCCACCAGGTGAAACCCGAGAAAGCTCAGCACCACTAGTACACGGATCTGCCAGCGGAATAGGGGTGTGAACAATAACAGTGGACCGAATAGTTCCAGACCAATAGTGGCGTAGCTCAGTCTTCGACAGACTTCGGGGTAACCTCGGAGCCACACCCCCGTGGGGCGCACCAGTTGATCGATCTGCAGAGCTTGCCAAACAGCCGTGCCATCCCGGAACCAGGCCGGATCGTACTTTAAAACCACTGAAAACCAGTAGAGAAAACACAACTGAAACACTAGTGCTGCCGACCCGACGAAGAGTGTGCGTTTTGCCACCGGTTCGCGGTTCTTCCGGGCATCGACCGACCAGACCGCGCCGAGAGGCAGAAAGATCCCCCAGAACAACAACACCCGCAACAACGCGTCTCCACCCTGTAGGATGTGGAGATTCCGCAGATGTAATGAAATGAGCAATAGACAGGTCAAGAAGGTTGCGAGCCGGGTTCGATAGCCCACCAGCAAGGCCAACGCGAACACGGCGTGGGCCGAGAAGACGATTGCCTGGAATGCGACTGAGCCATTCATGCCATGAATCGAATAGTACCGGGCCGCCGAACCGCGATTCCGTGGCATAATTCCTGCATCGCTATGAAACGTCGTGAGTTCACCGGCTCGCGTAGTCAGGTCGTTGAGTACGATCAAGGCCAGAAGGATTCGCATGAGTGCTAGCGACCGCACATCGAGCGAAAAGGTATCTTGAACCCATCCCCAAAGCCCGGTGGCATCGCGATGTGGAACTGCGACTCTCGCGAGTGTGTCGCCGGCAGAAATCGATGACGACATTGTGATTGCCTTCTTGTGCCGAGCGGGCTGCCCGTTTCCGCGACGTGGTCGGTCACATTCCAGCAGGACTGTCGCCGGGCCGGCAGGCTCCTAAAAACAGTATGGCACAGGCCGGGCGACCTGTGCCACGTTCTTCGTCAATCGTGGAACTTAAGAACTCAGGCCGCCTTCTTACGACGGTTCGAAAATAGCAAAGCACCACCCAACCCGCCCCAGAGAGCCATCGTGAACGGTTCTGGAATCACCTGCACACCCGTCGTGGTGGTCGTATCGCCCGTTCCGGTCGGACCTGTTGCCGTAGCTTCCAAGATACCCGTTGTCGTATCGGTGTCGGTTGCCGTTGCGGTCGAGGTACTTGTAGACGTGCTCGTCGCGGTTGAGGTTCCGGTGGGAGCCCCGGAGCCAATCCACGAACTGCCACCCCCCGAGATTCCTTGCAGGTGGGCCGCCATGTATTGTGGGCCACCATTATTGCTGGGTGTCGTGAAGCTGAACGAGTTCTCGTCGAGCCCCACACCGCTCAACAGGAATACCGAGGATTCCCCACCAATGAATCGGTTCGGGTTGTTTGCCGTTTCGAAAGAGAATTGCACATCGTACTGATTACCAAACGCGGGGTTACCGTAGGCCCCCTGGCTGTAGGGGTGAATCGTTTCAGGGGCTTGACCACTTTGATTTGTGATCGACATCGCGGCAATCGCGGGATCAACATTGAAGAAGAAGTTGGAGATGAACTGAGAGCCTGCTGCAAAGTTGTTCTGGATGGTCATGGTCACCTGATTCGCTCCGGAGTCAGCGAAGGTGACGGTCATCCAGGGGGGGGAGCCATCAGGCGTATCCCCAGTGATGACGTTCCCAACACTGAAGATCACGGCAGCCGACGACGTTTGTGGTGCAGCCAACAGAGCAAAACAACTGAGTAATCCCAAACCAAGAGCGCGACGGAAATTGTGGGCGACGAACATCATGACGAGTCTCCGAAAGGGGGTAATCCAAGCTGTTCAACTTGTCCAGGATGCCAAACGGTTTTCGTTACCGGCGGTCTCACGTTCACGCAGGATGCGATTCAAGGGGTAGGTCGGGACGAAATTCACCTTCGCCAGGAACAAGCACCAGAACCAAGCGATTAGTCAGACATACCAATAGACGTTATCTCGTTAGTTCGGCCAGTGTGAGATTTCATTTCAACACTGCAAACGCGATCACGCAAGCCTTGTGGACAAGTAATTCAACCCACACTTTTGGTCCAGGTCTCAATTCATTTTGAAAGTTGTCCGAATTACTACGTGGCCACAAGCATGTGCTCTCCATGGACTCAGGGGAATCACTAAACTAGCCTCGTTCTCATCATTTTGCCGCTGCCCATTGAGGCTGATCGATGCCGCCGCTTGTGCCCAATCGGTTCCTGGTTCGCGTGGCTCATGCGTGCCCGTACGTCAAGGATGCACCGCGCGATGCCGACGAGGATCATCTGGTTGATCTTCCCGAGGCGGCTCGCATTCAGAACTTCGCGGCGCTCGATGATCAGAAGAACTTTGCCGATGTGCGACTTGCGTGGAACGATTTCGGGCTGGCGGTGCAAGTGGAAGTCACGGGTAAAAGTCAGCCACCTGCGGGTGATTCGGATCGCCTAAAATCGAGCGATGGCCTCTGGTTGTTACTCGATACCCGTGATGCTCGCGCCAGCCATCGTGCCAGCCGGTTCTGCCATCACTTCTTATTGCTCGCGGCGGGTGGCGGTGCCGACAAGGATGAGCCGTTCCTGGCACAGATGAAGATCAATCGCGCCCAGCAAGATGCGCCTTTAGCCAACCTGGCCGAGGTGCCGTTCCGTTGCCATCGTTCGAAGAATGGCTATCGGCTCGAAGCGTTCCTGCCAGCCGCCGCTCTCACGAGCTTCGACCCACAGGAGTACCCGCGACTGGGATTGTATTATGTGGTACGCGACCAGGAACTGGGCGATCAGTTCTTGAGCGTGAACTGGGACTTCCCGTTCTCGGACGATCCGTCGTTATGGTCGGTCCTGGAACTGGTGAAGAAATGAGCCCGGGACCAGTCGAGGAGCCCGGGACAAGTCCCAGGCAAAATGCAGAAATAGCCCGGGACTTGTCCCGGGCCCGCTGCTCATATCAATCCAACCGGATGCCCAACTGATCCGGTTCGGGAATCACCACGGCCGGTTCCTGCAGTCGAATACCCAGGCTTTCGGGAGCGGGCACTTCAACGTGCCGGGCGACCACGGGCTCGGGCTTCACGATTGCCACCGGTTGTGGTCGGGGCGATTGCGGCTTCGGTTGTACCGCGACTGGTTTGGGCTGCGGTCGCTGTTGATAAACCGGCTGCGGTTGCGGCTGGTAATACGGAGCGGGTGCTCCGAATGGTGATGCTTGCATGAAGGGGTCGAATCCTGGCGAACCGCCAGGGGCACAGCCAACCGGTGTTCACCCAGCTCCGGAGCGACCCGGAACCAGAGTGAACCACAGCGCCACACCAAGTACCGTGAGGCAAGCCGGTAACCCGGCCCACAGCGCAATCCTTCGCATTGTGTCCCGCTTCCGTGCGAGTTCCTGGCGGAGTCCTTTCGCACCAGTTGGGGGCTACATAGCTTTTCGATCACACCAGTAAACCCCAGTTTCGCGAGCTTCGCATGTTCACAGTTCGCAGCTCCGGCCCGACTGGAAGGTAACCGCGAACGTCACGAGTTTTGCTCTTCCACCAGTGCGGCGATGGTTCCATCGAGGGGACCGGGAATCGTGGGTGTGGTGAGTGGCTGCGTGCTCGTGGCCGCGAGAATATCGGCGACATCGCGGTGAACGGTGTCGCAGTACATACCCAGTGGCAGGTCATCCACATCGGTGCCGAACGGGTTCTCAATCTCTTCTGCGGTCAGCTCGACACCAAACAGGAAGTAGATGATGAGGGCTTGAACCGGCAACGCCCAAATGCCCAGTGCGTGAATGAGGTGCCAGGGCGCAAGCAGTACGCTGAGCATCAGCCCGTGGCGTAACAGCGCATGAAACGAGACGGGAACCGGGGCCAGCGCCACCCGTTCGCAGTTCCCCGCGGCATCCATCAAAGCTCGGACATTCGCCTCCAGCGCCCAAAGCCCCGGCAGATCGACCTTGCCCGCCGCGTACCAGCGTGCGGCCAGCGCATAGAGGCGGCCCGCAATGTGAGCGGGAATGTGCTTGGCATTCGGTGAGAGTGGTTCGATTCCCGAATCCGCCTCGAATCGCGCTTCCAATCCACGCAAGCGAGCCGTCAACGACCGGGCAAACCACGTGACGAGCGCGGTGAACTGCTTGCGATCGACCTCATCAGTGCGAACCAGGTGCGCCACCTTCAGCGCCAGGTTCCTTGTCTGGATCAGCACATCGCCCCATAGCTTTTGCCCCTCGAACCAGCGATCGAACGCCGCGCGCGTTCGAATGCCCACGAGCACACCCATCACGATGCCATTGACGATGCCGAACTCGCTGGACCAACCGGGGAGTTGCGTGATGAAGTCGCGGGCGAACAGATACACCGCCAGCGAATACCCCGTGGCCAACAGGATGATGAGCCAGAGCCGCCGGGCAACCGGTGGCAACGGCCAGATCCAGGTTCGCAGCGCGGGCTTCGGACGCATACCGGCTCCCGTTTAGACCTGGGCGGTGTCGCCAAGGCGAGGCAGTTCATCGAGTGAACCGAGACTGAAGACTACGAGAAACCGCGGTGTGGTGCCGTACCGAACTTCGCGCGATTCCGATTCGGCCCGGTGCCGCACCACAATCAGCCCCAGTCGAACGAGTTGGCGCAGGATGGCCCCGGAATCCAGGCCGCGAATCGTATCGACCTCTGCCTTCCCCACCGGCTGACGGTACGCGATCACCGAGAGCACGTCGAGCGCTGGTTGGCTGAGCCGGGCTTCGCGGGGTCCACCGAGTAGCCGCTCGCGGAGCCCCCGGAACGCCGGCATCACTTCAAGCGAGTACCCGCTCTCCCGAAACTGGATCGAACAGGGGCGGCGCTGCAACCGATAGTTGCGGGTCAAGGTATCGATGGCAATGAGGAACCGTTCGGAGGTCAAGCCGCGAATCGCGGAGCAAGCGGCCTGGACCGAGAGCGGCGGCCCGCCCACAAAGAGCATGGCCTCGATGATTTGCTCAGGCGAAGGGGGTGTCTCGTCTGGTGCGGGAACTCGAGCAGCAGGTGCGGAGACTGGGCTGGCAGGGGCAATCGGAGCAATCGGAGCGATGGCCTCGGGTCGTTCCTCGGGCAGTGGCGGCGCTTCGGGCTCCGCGATCGGCTCCGCATCGAGTTGCCACTCGCCCGCAAGATCGGGCGCGGGCTCTTCGGGTGGGCGTCCAGCCGTCATAAGTTACGGCCCGGAGTGCGGGAGGTAGAAGACGCCGGTCACGAACGTACCCGCCCACAATAGCGTGAAGAGCACCGCGAACGCAATGTGGACGGGCTTTCGACCGGTCTTTCCCGTGTACAGCATGATGGGCAACAATACGGCCGATGGCACCGCGAAGTACAGATGCACCCGCAACGCCTGCCGTGCTTCTTCGGTAAACGTCGCCGAGACATTCACAAACTGCAACAGCCCTTCAAACGCCACCACGGTCAGCATCGTGAGCACAAAGAACACGGTGTTGATCCGCCCGTGCAGTCGGGGCTTCCCCAGTACCAGTGCCAGCAACGAGGCCAGCAACAGCACGGTCACCGCAACGACGAGCACCTTGAGCGTGAGAATAATCTGCGGCCCGGTGGGCATGGAAGTCCTCGTGTTCAGTCGATCGCCGCGACAACCGCGTTGCCCATATCTGTAGTCGTCTGGGTACCGCCGAGATCTTGCGTAAGCACTTTCCCATCGGCCAGCACGCGGCTCACGGCACTGCGCACCGCAGCGGCACTCTTCTCCAACCCCAGGTGATCCAGCAAGAGCGCGGCACTGAGCACCGCGGCGAGCGGGTTGGCGATCCCTTTGCCGGCGATGTCCGGGGCGCTGCCGTGAACCGGCTCGAACATGCTCGGGAACTGGCGAGTCGGGTTGATGTTCGCGCTACTGGCCAGGCCGATGCTCCCGGTGACGGCAGCGCTCAGATCGGTGAGGATATCGCCGAAGAGGTTGCTGGCCACCACGACATCGAAGACTTCGGGCTTGCGCACAAAGTCCATCGCCGCGGCATCCACGAGCAACGACGAACTCTGCACGTTCGGGTAGTCCTGGCGAATGGCGTGGAATGCGTCGTCCCAGAGGCCTAGGCCCCACACCTGAGCGTTCGATTTGGTGATGCTGGTCAGTTTCTTACGGGGTCGCTTCTTGGCCGCCTCGAAGGCCGCGCGCAGAATGCGCTCGCACCCGCGCCGCGTGAAGATCCCCGTTTGCACCGCGATCTCGTGTTCAGTACCCGGGTACAGGTTGCCACCCACCGGAGCGTACTCGCCTTCGGTGTTCTCGCGGTACACCAACATATCAATCTCGCCGGGCTTCTTCCCGACAATCGGACAGGGCACCCCCGCGAACAGGTACGCCGGCCGCAGGTTCACGTACTGATCGAACTTGCGTCGCATCGGTAACAGCAGTTCGTGCACCGTGATCTTGTCGGGCACGCTGGGATCGCCCACCGCCCCGAACAGGATGGCGTCGTGCTGCTGGAGCTGCTCCCAGCCATCTACGGGAAGCATTCGGCCATGCTGTTTGTAGTAGGTGGTGCTCCAGGGTAGGCGGTTCCACTGGAGTTCCGCACTGTCGAACTTGCGAGCGGCCGCCTCGGCTGCGCGGATCGCCTGATCGATCACTTCAGGGCCAATGCCGTCGCCGCCAATCACCGCGATCCGGAAAACCGCCATTGAACACGCCTCGGGTCTTGGTTATCTCTTCCGCAAAGTCTGCCCATGGGGAACCAGTCAACCACTTACGGACCACAGAACGGTGGATTCGGAGCCGAATCCGTGGACTCGGGACACCCGGTCTGGGACAGTATAGATGATGGACTGCGTCATCCGCGTTACTCTCGCTGGTGTAGCTGCCTTCGAAGGCGGGTCAAGATGAGCCTTTTACACCCACAACGCCGAAACCGCGCTCGCCAGGTATTCTTCACCGGGTTGCTGGGGCTGTTCGCGCTAGTGGTGGGGTGCAAAAGCAAGGATTCTGGGGGTTTTGGGAGTATTACCGGTCCGAGTGGCACTGTGTCGCGTGGCAAAGATCCGCTGGTGTATGGTCCGAACCGGATTCCGCCCCAGAACGTCCCGGTGCCCGATCGCGGCGACATTGGCACAAACACCAAGGGCAAGACCGATCCGCTCATTGGCAGCCCGGCAGGCCGGTCGGGAGATCGCACCGGCGTGGGCTACAGCGACGATCCGGAACGCTTCAAGGGCACCTACATCCCCGATTCCAGCACCACACCCGCTGCCATGGCGGGCAGGCCACCGAATCGGAACGGCGACGAGTTGAAGATCGATAGCCACGACGATCGCGTTCCACTGCGGCACGCTGGTGCCGAGCTTCCTGCGGGTCCGGCCGACTCTGGTATGACCGCAAATGTGGATGCACTCTTCACGGAGCTGGAAAAGTACGGTGTGAAGCGTGAAGATCGGAACCTGGGCCGCGAGGATGGCCAGTACGTCTTTCGCGCGGCACTGGCGATCCCGGGGTCGGGAGCCCGGCGACAGTACACCGGCGTGGGACCGAACGCCCACGATGCCGTCAAGCAGGTGCTCGATCAGGTCATTTCCGACCGCAAGTAAGCGGACGCTGTGCAGCCAGATGTGCTCCGGCTGTGGGCGAAGCGAGAAGCGAACTTACCCGCCGATCGTGTGCATGGTGCGATCGGGCTTGATGAACCGGGCCGTGTTAATCTCGTGGCCTTCCCACTTCTCCCACACGGCCGTGCGAACCACCGTTACGAGTTCACGATCGCATTCGCCGCTGTCCCGCAGAAGCGTCTTGAGATCGTATTCGTTGAGCGCGAACAGGCAGTTGCGGAGCTTGCCATCGGCGGTCAGTCGGATGCGGTTGCAGTTGTGGCAGAAGGGCCGGGAGACTGAGGCAATTAGCCCCACGCGGCCACGGCCATCGCGATAGGCATACTCGGCCGCCGGCGCAGTCGGATCGGAATTCGCCGCCACGAGTTCGCCCACTTCGCGTGCAATCGTCTCCAGGATTTCCTGTGCGAAGTAGACCTTGTCGCGCTCCCAGGGTTCCGCACCGATGGGCATATATTCGATGAACCGCAGTTCGAACCCCTGGTCGCGGCAATAGCGTGCCAGCGGCCCGAGATCGCGCTCGGCAAAGCCGCGAATGGGCACCGCGTTCACCTTGATCGGCGCGAAACCGACGCGGCGGGCCACTTCCAGCCCCGCGAGAACCTTCTCCAGCCCGTCGCGGCGGGTCAGTGCCCGGAAGTGTTCGGGATCGAGTGTGTCCAGCGAGACGTTCAGCCGTCGCAGCCCCTCATCGAACAGCGCTTCCGCTTGATCGGCGAGCAGAATGCCGTTAGTCGTCAGCCCCACGTCCTGAATCCCTGGTACCGCGACCAGCATGCGGACCAGCTTGTGCAGATCGCGGCGCATGAGGGGTTCGCCACCGGTGAGCCGGATCTTGTTCACCCCCAGTGGGGCTGCCACCTGCACGAACCGCGTGATTTCCTCGAAGGTGAGCAACTCGGAGCGGTTGAGGAACGTGACATCTTCGGGCATGCAATAGGTGCAGCGAAGGTTGCACCGATCGGTCACGGAAATGCGCAAGTTGTTGTGTCGTCGGCCAAAGGTATCCACGAGATCGCCTCCCGTGGCGGGACCGGTTCCGGAATCGCCATGGCGTTGTGGCTCTCCGAGGAGCTGCAACGGCACACGCGAAGCCTCGTGGGCGTTCTCATCGGGTTGGCAGCGAGCACCTTCCACCGTCGGCCCACCTTTCCCTAACTGTTCCACACCTTGATGGCAGGTTCGTCGCGAGTCCCGTGATCGAAGCTCAGAATGCTGAGCGTGGCCGTGCCAAGTAAGAGACTGGCAGCGAATGTGACCGGTTCACGAACCCAACGAGCCGCGAGCACTCGCAAGATGTGTCCGTGGGCGAAACAAAGGATATTGCCCGTCAAACCTTGGAGATGGTTCACCAAGCGATCCCCACGGGCCGCTATCGCCGTGGGGCTTTCACCACCCGGGCAGCCATCACGGAAGAGGTTCCAGTTCGGGGCTCGGGTGCGGATCTCGGCTGTCGTGAGCCCTTCGAATTCGCCGTAATCCCACTCGCGCAGATTGTCTTCGAGGGTTGGGGTGAAGCCGGCCAGTTCGGCGGTCTTGCGGGCGCGAATCAACGGGCTGCTGAACACCTGCGCGAAGGTAAGCCCCGCCAGGCGTGGCGCGAGTTGGCGGCCGTTGGCTTCACCATTGGGCGTCAACGGCAGGTCGGTGCGACCGGTGTGGCGGCCGTTCAGCGACCACTCCGTTTCGCCGTGCCGTGCCAGATAGATTGTGGGCAAACTCATGTTCGCTTCCCGAAATCAGTTCTGCCGCGTGGGCGTGTGAGACTGATGCACCCAGTTGCCGCTCCCATCCGGCGCATTCTCACGCTTCCAGATTGGCACCAGTTCCTTGAGCGTATCAATTGCAAATCGGGCGGCCTCGAAAGCCTCGGTCCGGTGGGGGCTACTCACTGCAACCGCCACGCTCACCTCGCCGATGGCGAGCCGCCCCAGTCGGTGCACCATGGCCAGCTTTGCGGTCGGCCATCGCTCGTTCACCGTTGCCGTGATCTCGGTGAGCTTCTTCTCGGCCATCGGGCCATAGGCTTCGTAATCGAGGTGCACGGTCACCTGATCGCCCGTGAGATCGCGGACGGTGCCAAGGAACAGCACGACCGCGCCACAATGCGGGTGGCGCACCGATTCCGTGAGCGCAACGTGGTCGATGGGTTCGTGGGTGAGTTGAGCCATACCATCAGTATACCGATCAGCCGCCACTCACGGGTGGGATCACGGCGAGTTCGTCGCCTGGCTGAACGGGATCGGTGCCTTCCGCGAAGTCGTGATTGACGGCGATGGCACAACGCTTGAGCAGGGACGCCAGCCGGGGGTACTGCCGGGACAGTGCGACCCGCAACTGGTCAACTGTGGCGTTCGCCGGCAATTCGATCCGTGCGACCTCGGTGTCGGCCAGTTCACGCGCCGCAGCAAATAAGTACACCGCGTACCCGGTCATCGATACTCCTTCCAACGGATGCTTCAATCGCTGACCAGTGTACCAAGTGGTTGGCGCAACCGCGTGCCGATCTCGGGGAGCAGGCCGTAGGCGTGGGCCAGGTATTGCACCGGGTGAAGTGTGCGCTTGCCGCTACCTTGTTGCATCTGCATCCGGCAGGTGCTGCACTCGGTCGAGCCGAACAGCAACCCGGGCCGGTTCAATTCGCCGAGCATCGCGGCTCCTGCTGCCATCGAAGCACCAAAGTTGGTCATCTTCAAGCCCCAGGTGCCCGCCATGCCGGAACAGCCGACATCGATGGTGTGGACGCGCACCCCGGGAATGAGCGCCAGCAACCGGGGTGCGGCGGCGGGCTTGCGTAACGCCTTCAGATGACAGGGTACATGGTGACCGAGCTTCAGATCGAGCTTTTGGAAGTCGGTACGGAGTCGGCCCACCTCGTGGAGTTCGCCCAGGAAGCGGGTTAACTCGATGGTGTTCGTTGCCACCGCCACAGCGTCGGGATCGTCGAGCAAATCCAGGTAATCTTGCGAAAGCATCAGCGCGGCCGTCGGCTCCGAACAGATGATGCGATACCCTTCACGAACGAGGTCGGCGAACACGCGGATGTTGCGCTCGGCTGCTTCGCGTGCGGTTTCGACATCTCCCGATGCCAGCGCCGCCATGCCACAACCGACTTGCCGCGGAGGCACGTAAACCTCGATACCGTGGTGCTGCAACACGGCCACGGTCGCCATCCCGATTAAGGGATCGTTGTAACTGGCGAACACATCCACAAAGTAAGCCACCTTCTCAGCCCGTTGCGGTGGCGTTGCGGCGGATGGACGACCGCGGGTCCGCCGCGAGCCACCCTTGCGAGTGAGCCCCAGGCCACGGGCACGACGAAAGAAGTTTTGGAGCGAGAAGGCCGCGAGTTGTCGCTGCCGGGCGATTCCCAGCGACTTCTCCAGTAGCCAGCGGAACGATTTCCGGCCCAACAAGCCGTTGACGATTGGCGCGAAGTTGCTTCCGAGTGAAGCGAACCCTTCGGCGCGAGCTAGCACCCAGTCGGTGCGATTGAGTCCGTGTTCGGCTTG
Source organism: Gemmata sp. (assembly GCA_041749835.1). Taxonomy (GTDB): domain Bacteria; phylum Planctomycetota; class Planctomycetia; order Gemmatales; family Gemmataceae; genus Gemmata. The sequence goes on from JBGTAO010000098.1 coordinate 11,611, forward strand.
CAGTGCAGCCTTGGTTTCCAGCATCAACTTGGGGATATCGACGCGGGCATCACACTCTTCTCGGCACATCTTGCAGTTGACACACAAGTCCGCCACAGCTCGGATCTCGTCGGCTGTAACAACCGTGGGATCGGCGAGAAGCCGTTGCAGGTTCGCCTTCGCTCGCGGGGTCGCTGCTTCCTCACCACTCACGCGAAAGATCGGGCACATTCGCCGGGTGGTCGAGGAGGTCCGGCAGTCACCGCAGCCCGAACAACGAGCGATCTCGGCCGCCGCTGAACTCTCTTTCCAGATCAGCAGTGGCGTGCCATTGGCCGAGGCGGGTATTGGTGTGGCGGTGCTGGTCGCTGGTCCGTTGGGCTCACGAGTCACCGGGGAATCCTGGCGACGCAATGGCCACGCTTCTCGGCTCGGATCAGGCCCCACAATCTTGCCGGGGTTCAGCAGGTTCTTTGGATCGAAGATCCGCTTCACCTCGCGGAACAGCGGGTAGAGCCCGCCGTATTGCCGCTCGACCCAGGGCGTGCGCGCGAGCCCTGTCCCATGCTGCGTGCTCACGGTGCCACCCAACGAGATGGCGAGCATGTGAACCGCCTCCGCCAGGGGCCATAGCTTGGCACGGTCCTGCGGTTGATCGAGATCGAGTAACGGCCGCGTGTGAACTTGCCCCGTGAGCGCGTGAATGAGAAAAGACGCTGTAAGCTCGAAGCGCTTGAGCACATCTTGAACGCCGGCCAGAAACTCGGGCAGTGCTTCCACCGGCACGCCGATGTCCTCGATCATCGCCACGGGCCGCGAGCCTTTGGTCAGGCTTTGAAGCCCAGCAACGGCTGCCTGACGCACACTGCGAATGCGCTGGATTCCGGCAGGCGTACACGCCGGCTCCGCCAGCACGCGCAGCAAGTGCGACTGCCGGAGCGTTTCGACCACTCCCCAGGCCCGTTCGGTGGCTTCGCGCTCAGTATCGCCTTCGACTGTCACCAGGAGTGCCGCGCCAACGGTTGCCGGAATAAGCCCGACCGCATCCCCGGCCCCGGCCCGGCGCGTGACCGAGAGCATCCGGCGATCGAGCAGA
>JBGTAO010000099.1:0-10152 GCA_041749835.1 Gemmata sp.
GATCATCCACTTCTTCAGGTACCGGTGGCGTTGGTGCCGTCTGCCCAACTTCCGGCCCACGAATTGTCTGCGTGCGCGTTATCGCTCACCGTGTGTCACATTCGCACACCGTTGCAACTACGCAGCTCGGCTATCGGGCCAAAATCGCCGCTCTTTGATCTGAAATTGGCATCAAATCAGAGTTTGGCGCGTTCGGTACGGCGGTTGCTGTTTGTCGTGGTGTGCAGCATGGGAGATCGAATCAGATGAGCAAGCCCCGGTTGACTGTAGACGAACTGAACGCCTTCAAGAAGCAACTTCAGGTGCTACGTGATCGCTTGATTGCGAAAGTGTCGAACCTGGAAGCCGAGGCGTTACGCGCGCCCGATCAAACGGCCTTCGAGCCCGGTGAAGAACCGCCGGCTCATGAGGCAGATCCTGCAAATCGGGTGGCCGAAGATGCTGTTGCCATCACGATTCTCGACTCCGAAGAGCAGGTGCTCGCCGATACCGTGGCCGCGCTCGAACGGATCGAGCGTGGCGTCTTCGGCAACTGCGAGCAGTGCAACCACGCAATCGGTCGTCAACGGCTCGAAGCAGTGCCCTACGCCCGGTTCTGCATCACCTGTGCCAAGCAAGCGGAAGCCAGCAGCAAAGCGACTAATAGCTCAAAGTGATTCATCTGAAACCAGTCATTTACCGGACGGCCCCGAGCCACCAGTCGGCCGTGCCAGACTCAAGCGATTCGGTGGCAGGAGAATGCGAAATGTTTACGTTCAACGGCCTGGAAACCTGGGAGTTGGTCACATTGTCGGGGTTGCTGGCGGTTTGCGCTTTGGCCATTGCCTCGACCATTGGGGTGGCCGTCACGTACCTCGTCACCCGCGAGCCCCGTCACTCCGTGGCGACCAGTCGTGTGGCAGCGAACAACGTCGCCAACCGGGCTGTGCCAAGCTCTGGACATGCGACTGCCCTTGCTAGCTAACGAACTAACCGTGCCAGCAGGCTGGCTTGTCGCTTTCATACCGGGGCGGTCTCTCCCCGCTCAGGTATGCCCACATCGGCAAAGCCGATTCCCCTGAGCCCTTCGGCTAACGCACTGGCGCGTTCGAGATCACCATGCACGAGCCGAACTCTCGCGGTCGTTTTGGCCAGTGGGCCAAGCATGCGCAACAGGTCCGGGTGGTCCGCGTGGCTCGATAAACCATTGAGAACCACAATCTCGGCTTTGACAGGATAGACCCCGCCCAGAATTCGCACTTCGGCTCGTCGTTCGACCAACCTCCGCCCCAGCGTGTTTTCGGCTTGGTAACCGGCAATGAGGATTGTGTTGCGCGCGTGAGGGAGGTTGTTCTTCAAGTGGTGCAGCACCCGCCCCGCTTCACACATCCCGCTGGCCGAGATAATCACGCACGGTTCGCTCTTCTTGTTGAGGCTGATACTCTCGTTGACCGTCTCCGTGTACCGGACGTAACGATCACCGAACAATTCGGGTTGTTGCTGCAGCAACTCGCGTGTTTCGTCGTCGAAGCATTCGGGATGGGCGCGGAACACCTCGGTTGCCCGCGTGGCCATGGGGCTATCGACATAGATGGGCAACTGCGGCAACTTCCCAGCCGTGATGAGTTCATGCAAGAAATAGATGATGGATTGCGTCCGGCCTACCGCGAACGCCGGAATGATCGTTTTGCCTCCACGGGCAGCGGTTCTACGGACAATCTCACCAAGCTGTTCAGCCGTCTCGTCGACCGGCTCATGCGTCAGCCCCCCATAAGTGCTTTCACTGATAAGCAGATCACAGGGTGGAACAGTGCCGGGGTCTCGCAAGATCGGGAGGCCGGCCCGGCCCAGATCCCCGGTGAAGGTGATGGTGCGTTCGCCCGTGGCTGTGGTGAGTCGAAGATGAATCATCGCCGAGCCGAGTAAATGCCCGGCATCGGTGAAGGTCGCCTCGATCCCTTTGCCAATCGAAACACGGGCCCCGTAGTTCACACTCTGAAGTTTGTGCAGCGTACGGTAGACATCGCGTGCATCGTAGAGCGGCTCGACTTTGGGCTCGCCAGAGGCGCGTTTGCGATTGAGGTACGCGGCGTCTTCTGCTTGAATCTTCGCGGAATCGCCGAGCATGACCCCAGCGAGCGCGCGAGTGGCAGGGGTACAGTAAATGGGTCCGGCAAACCCGCGCCGAATGAGATTGGGCACATTCCCACAATGATCCAGATGCGCGTGGCTCAGAATCACAGCGTCGAGGTCTTTGGTACGAAACGGAAACTCGCGGTTCCGCCGAAAGCTCTCGGCCCGGTGCCCTTGGTACAGGCCACAATCGAGCAAGATGTTCTTGCCACCGACGGAGACGTGGTGCATCGAACCCGTCACGGTTTGTGCGGCACCCCAGAAGGTCACCGTGGGTTCAGTCGGTTCGGTTGTGGGTTTAGGCATGTCGAGTCGTGTCCCTGGAATGCGTGGAGAAGTGTGCGCGTACGCCGCCTCAATCCTCCAGGAGCGAGTCTGGAGGACTGAGGTCAGGGAGTTCCGCGACGTGACTTAAGTGATGCTTGTCGATTAAACGGTAGAGGCTTCGGCGGCTGATCCCCAGGGCCTTGGCGGCTTGAAGCTTGTTCCCCTCGAATTTTCGCATCACTTCGCGCACATGAACCCGTTCCCGCTCGTCGAGATTGTCGGGACTGAACGGGGGATGGGCTTCCGCGGATGCCGTGGGCTTTAAGAGGTTCTCGGGGAGATCATCGGTGGTGATGATCAAACCCTCGGCCAGGATCTGCGCTCGCTCCAGCACATTGGCGAGTTCCCGCACATTCCCCGGCCAATTGTGCTCGGTTAATGCTTGCATCGCACTGGGTTCCACGCTGTAAGTCGACCTTCCCAAGGGCCGGGTTCGCAAGAGATGTTCGACAATTAACGGGATATCTTCCCGGCGTTCTCGCAATGGTGGCAGTGGGATGGTGAGGACATTGAGGCGAAAATAGAGATCTTCGCGGAACCGCCCGGCTTTCTGTTCCGCTTCGAGTGGCTTGTTTGTGGCCGCAATCACGCGCACATCCGCCCAGCGTTCCAGAGTGCTTCCGACACGCCGGTAGTGGCCATCTTCCAGGACGCGCAACAATTTGGCCTGAAGTGACGGTGTCATCTCGGCGATTTCATCGATAAACAGCGTTCCACCTTCAGCAATCTCGAAGAGGCCTACTTTGGGTTTGTCGGCACCGGTGAACGCGCCGCGATCGTGGCCGAAGAGTTCACTTTCGAGCAGGTTCTCCTGAAGGGTGGCGCAGTTGATTGTGACCAATGGTTTGTCGCGTCGTTGGCTATTGTTGTGGATCGCGCGCGCGACCAACTCCTTCCCGGTCCCGCTCTCCCCACGAACCAGGACCGTGGCTTCGGTACCGGCGACTTTCTCGATCAGATGGAGCACTTTTCGGATCGCTGTGCTCGCGCCGATGATTTGATATCGCGGGGATTCGAATACAAGCTGCTGGACGAACTGGCGCAGTCGGGCGTTTTCCTTCCGGAGTCGGCCCACTTCCAGCCCACGATTCAAGATGGGGAGCACCTGCTGAAGCCGGAACGGCTTGAGGATGTAATCGAACGCGCCGACTTTCATCGCCTCCACGGCAGTTTGAATCGTACCTTGACCCGTCATGATGATGCCCACAAGCGCCGGATCGATCTGCTTGGCCTGTTTGAGGAGCTGAATGCCATCCAGACCGGGCATCATCAGATCCGAAAGGAGAATATCGAAATTGGACTGCCGGAGTGCTTGGAGGCCTGCACTCGCATCGGAGCAGCCGCTGGCCTCAAAGCCTTCGTCGCGGAGGGCTTCACAGAGCGCGGTCATCAGTTCCACCTCATCATCAACCACAAGCAACCGAGCTTTGTGAACAGAAGCGGTCATACGTCACTCAGATTCCCGCGGTGTAATTCCGACCTTCAATCAGCATGTAACTGCGAAACGTTGGCATCGGGGCGAACGGGCAACACCACTCGCACGGTTGTGCCGGTACCGACTGTACTCTCGATTGCGAGTGACCCCTGGTGCTGTTGCACGATTCGCCGGCAAATCGCCAAACCGAGACCCGTTCCTTTTCCTTCTTCCTTGGTCGTGAAGAACGGCTCGGTCACCCGGGGGAGTAGCTCAGGCGGAATGCCAACGCCAGAATCGGTGACATCAATCAGTACCGATGCGCGTCCGTCTGGCAAATTTCCTGGGCGAATCCGAACCGCAAGCCGACCACCTGTGGGCATGGCATCGGCGGCATTGGTGAAGAGGTTCAGAAACACTTGCCGCAGATGCTGGCGGTCGGCAAAGATCATCGGGACATTGGGACCAAACTCGGGTTCCACTTCGACAGCATGTCGCCGGAGGTGGTGACCGATCAGATCGACTGTCCGGGTGACCTCTGCACACAGATCAACCGTCGAAATCTGATCCCGACCCGCACGGCTGAAGTTGAGCAGATTGGCAACCAGGTTGGCCATGCGCTCGACTTCTTGCTCGATCACCTCCAATGACCGGCGTCGGGGGTCGTCGGCCGATGTCTTGGCCAGAACGCCTTCGATCCGCAGGCTCACGGTTCCAAGTGGGTTGTTCAACTCGTGTGCGATGCTGGCAGCCAATTCTCCCACACCAGCCAGTTTCGCGGCTTGCCAGAGCTGTTGTGTGGTGGCACGCAGTTCTTCGCTTTTCAATTGCAGGTCGTTGAGGGCTCGCTCGCGCTGTTGCGTTGCGGCTAGCAGGGCGGCTTCGGCCCGGCGTCGATCGGTGATATCACGCATGATCGAGAGATGGAGCCCCGGTTGGATGTGCGCGACAGCGCGGTATTCCACCGGTACCGTCGAGCCATTCTGGCGAGCAACGAGAAACTCACCCTGTTGCTGGTGATCGGCCAGGAACGCCTTCCATAAATGGGATACTTCGACTTGATCGCTCGGCGTGAGATCCGTAAATTTTCTCGCCCGTAGTTGGGTCACCGAATACCCGGTGAGTGTCTCGGCTGCCGGGTTCGCATCGATGATGCGGCCCGAATCGTTGGCCAGAATTATGGCATCTTGGGCACTATCAAAGAGCGCCTGGAGGCGGCTGCGACTGGCCGCGAGTTCCACCTCGGCTTGCTTGCGTGCTGTGATATCGCGGAGTATCAGAGTGCGGGGTGGCTGGCCCGGACCTTCAATCACCGAAGTTGAGATGTCCAGCGCGATCAATTGGCCATCCGCTCTCTGACCTTGAACTTCGTCCGAAGTGCTCTGGGGAATTCCCGCTGGGAGTAACCGAGAAAGTGGAGCGCCATTCATCTCCTGGGCGGAATAGCCAAAGACCCGCTCGGCTGCCGGATTGAAGAGAGTCACTCGAGCGCTAGAATCGAGCGCAATAATGGGATCAGGGGCTGTCCCAATCACTTCGTGTAACCGCTCTTCCGAGTCGGCAAGCTGAGCGCGAATCCGGAATTGCTCCAGTTCCCGTGCGGTCGCTTCGAGCCGCTTTCGATCGGTGACATCACGGACCACCGCCGTGTACAAGATCCCCTGTGCACCCTGTGAACGCGAGATCGACACTTCGGCCGGAAACTCTGAGCCATCTTTACGAAGCCCGGATACTTCCCGACGATCCGCCATCAAGCGGGAAGAAATTGGAGAAGCCCGGAATTGCTCCACAGAGTGGCCATGCTCCGGTCGGTATCGGAGCGGCATTAAGCGATCGAGTGGTTGCCCAACGATTTCCTCGGAGGAAAAGCCAAAGATCGAACTGGCACCCCGGTTGAAGTACACCACTTCTTGGCGCACATTGGCAATCACGATGCCGTCCTCGCTGATTCCAAGGATTTCAGCAAGTTGTTCCGGTGTGATATTTGGAATGGGCAATGGCGCTCCAGTCATTGCGGATTTCGTCATCTTCTGGCGTCATCGTATGCCTGGGAACGACGAAACGGAAGTCGATACTGCCTGGGAGATGGTGTCTGGGCGGTATCGCACACTCACAGTTTCGCACGTTCCGTTTTCGCACAGTTCACCCCACACAATACGGCAAGTCGAGGATGGAATCGACGCGACGCAAGGAGTGGAAATTTGCAGCAACAGCCCGAATTACGGTCATTGGCTGGGTTGGAGTGGTATGCGATAACTGGGAATTTTTGCGTAGGAGGTGAGACCAAAGTGAGCGCATCACGCTCTTTGGCCCATGGTTTGCTCAGGTTCTCGTCACTGCAAGTTGTACACCATCGTCTCAAGGAGGAGTCACCACGATGTTGATTCTCAGCAGAAAGCTCGGCGAAGAGATTGTGATCGACGGAGGCATTCGCATCACCATCACGTCCATTCGTGGTGAGCGGGTTCAGATTGGAGTGACCGCGCCCGAACACGTGCAGGTACTCCGGGAAGAGATTCGCCTCAAGCAGTTGGACCATACCGAAGAACCGACTCCCATCATTTGCTATCGCCGCGAGGACGTTGCATGCGAGTGAACCCGAGCCGGGTTGACGACAGCGAGACTTCTCTCAGAACAATGGCTAGCAAAATCGTCTGCGGAAATCGCGCATTCATCGCGGAACTCCGGGTGGAGATTCGAGCCGGTGGGGTGGTGCTTCATGGCCTGGCCTACTCGTACTATGGGAAGCAACTTGCTCAAGAGTTGGTGCTGCACTGGGGAATGCTACCGATTGTCGCAAACCAGATCGTGGTTACTACTGGCGATCCGGCGCTCACAAAGGTGTGATCGCTGCTGATTCTACTCGACCAACGATCTGCGACTGTAATGTTTGCAAGGGCTCGAATTCTGAAACAATCACGGAAGCATTCAACAACGTCAACTCTTGAACCGAGTGTTCGAATCCACGCAACCAATTCGTGATCGCGCAAGGTACCCAGTCGTTCCGAATCCGCATCTCATGCAGCTTCTGCTGGTTCTCGCAAGTTCACCCCATGCGAAGAAGTTGTCCCAAAGTCGGATCATTCAATCCTTATTTCTTGACAGACCACCCTAGTGGGCACTATGACCGGTGACCCTGGTCAACGATGGTCGATCACGCCTCGTACGATTGTGAGCAAGACTCGAGCGATGAACTTTTATTCGTGCAGAAACTGCACAGCTGAACTGACATTTGCTTTAAGTTCGCGGGAATGGTGGCATGGCGGATTCGAGCAGTTATACTTTAACATTCTCGAACCCACAGTCCCCCCTTTCGCCCAGGAGCGTCTGTGACACAGAAACTGCAAGTCGAAGCACTCGAAACTCGCGAGTGCCCCGCAGGTGTGAACCTCTTCAATGGTGTCCTAACGGTCGAAGGAACTTCTGGTGCCGACAACATCGTAGTCACACAAAGTGGCAGCACGATCTTCGCACTGGGGCAGGCCTTTGATGCCAATGCGATTAACAAGATCGTGATTACGGGCCAGGGTGGTGACGACTACCTGCGCGACAACACGACCAAGACATCGTTCATCTACGGCGGCTTTGGCAACGACACGATCTACGGCGGCCTGGGGAACGATAAACTTTATGGCGGTGCCGGGGACGATACGCTCTTTGGTGGACGAGGCAACGATGTTCTGTGGGGTGGAACTGGCACGGATACTTTGAGGGATGTGTTCGACGCGAACATATTTAACGAGGGGAGCCCCAACCGCGCTCGTGCCAACTCTTCGATTGAACAGCAAATCATTCAACTCGTAAATGGTCAACGTGCGGCCGCGGGGTTACCGCCCCTGACCGTGAATGTGCAACTGAACGCGGCTGCCGACCTTCACACTGTGGATATGGTGAACATTAGCAACTCGTATGGCCCTTCGGTTGGCCATCAACATGTGCTTTATGGCACCAATCGCCCGCAGCTCTCGGATCGGCTGGATATGGCGGGCTACGACAACTGGACCTTCTCCTTCGCATTCGGCGAGAACATCGCCTTTGGCTATTCCACGGCCGAGACGGTCATGAATGGCTGGATGAATTCCGCAGGTCACCGGGCCAACATCCTGAGCACCACCTTTACCGAAATTGGTGTGAGCGTGCGAGCCGATGCCGCAGGGCGACTCTTCTTCACTCAAAACTTCGGGCATCGGGCGTGATGCAATTGGTTCAAGCCAGGATCTCTTTAAGGACCTGGCCATGGACATCCGTCAGGCGGCGTTCGATACCGTTGTGGTAATACGAGAGCCGTTCGTGATCGAGCCCGAGTATGTGCAGGATGGTGGCGTGCAGATCGTAGATCGTGGCCACCTTCTCGACGGCCTGGTGCCCAAACTCATCCGTGGCACCATAACTGAAACCCGGCTTCACCCCTGCACCGGCGAGCCACACGGTGAACCCCTTGGGGTTGTGGTCGCGGCCGCTCGCACCCTTCTGGAATGTTGGCATTCGCCCGAACTCCGTGACCCACACCACCAGCGTATCGCTGAGCAGGCCACTTCGCTTGAGATCCGTGAGCAATGCCGCACAGGGCTGATCCAGGATCGGCGCATGGATGTCGTACTGAGACTTCAGCGTTTTGTGACCATCCCAGTTCCCGACACCCTCGCCCATCGCGTAGGAACCATTGAACAGTTGCACGAAGCGGACATCGCGTTCCAGCAGTCGGCGGGCGAGTAGGCAATTACGCGCGAATCCGGCTTTGATCTTATTGGCGTCGCGGGTGCCGTATTCGCGGTGGATCGCCTCCGGCTCTTTCGATAGATCGGCCACTTCTTTGGCTCGGAGTTGCATCTTGGCGGCTAATTCGTAACTCGCAATGCGGGCGGCAAGTTCGCTATCACCCGGTCGAGAGCGCGCATGTTCGGCATTCAGCAGTTGAAGGAACTGGCGTGTGTCGCGATCCGCATCGGCACCGATGGCAGCCGGTCGTGCGAGGTTCGCAATCGGCTGATCTGCACTGAAGGCGGTGCCCTGGAAGACCGCGGGCAGGAATGCACTTCCCCAGTTGTTCGGCCCTACTTGCGGAACACCTCGCGGGTCCGGGATGGCGACAAATGCTGGTAGATCCTGGCAGGTGCTGCCCAGCGCATAACTCACCCAGGCACCGACACTGGGAAAGCCATCGAGTGTGAACCCGGTGCTCATCTGGTTTTCACCGGGGCCATGCGTATTGCTCTTGGCGGTCATCGAGTGAACGAAGCACATCTCGTCTGCCAGATTCGCAAGTTGCGGCAACAGATCGGACACCATCTTGCCGCTGGTGCCACGCGGTTTGAACTTCCAGATCGGCTTCACAAGGTTGCCGTTTTCCCCCTGGAAGGTCACGAGCTTCTCGTTCCCCGGTAGTGGTTGGCCATCGCGCTTGATCAGTTCCGGCTTGTAGTCGAACGTATCAACGTGGCTCACCGCCCCAGAGCAGAAGATCGTGAGCACGCGCTTGGCCTTGGCGTCGAAGTGTGGTTTGCGGGGTGCCAGAGGTGCATCGGGAAGAATGGCTGGCCGGATCGGTTTCTTTTCGGTGCTAGCCCGCAGGCTCTCTTCCCCCAGAAGTGTGGCTAACGCAATGGCACCAAGGCCGGTTGCAGCGTGCCCGAACAGATCGCGACGATTCGTGAAGCCGTGTGCCAGCATAGCTGCTCCCAATCTGGTACCGACGGAACGTCGCCGCGCTGCATCAGTCAACGAAGACGAACTCATTTGCGTTCAGCATCGCCCGGCAGAGCGCGGACAACCCATGGTGTTGCACCAGAGCCAACGCCGCGGTCTGTTCCGGTTTCCGTGGGTGGCGCTGCACAGCAAGCAGAAAGACCTGCTTCACTTGCTCGTCAAGATTGCGCCCCGCGAGTTGCACGACTCGCGCCGCGAACGCATCCGTCTGTTGAAGGGTGAACGAACTATTGAGGAGATTCAACGATTGAAGCGGTGTGGTGGAGACATTCCGCCGGGGTGCTATTTGGCCGCCATCGGGACAGTCGAACACGCCGAAGGTGTCGTCCAGTTGCATGCGGGGCTTGTGTTGGTAGATCATCCGGCGGAACTCGGCAGGCCCGAACTGCTTTTTGGGCGTGTAGACCTTCACGTAGTTCGTGTTGGGCTCGAACAGATCGAAGCCCGGGCCACCCATCTTGAGATCGAGTGTGCCCGCCACGAAGAGCATCGAATCCCGCAGCGCTTCCGCTTCAACCCTACGGGGCCGGTAGCGCCAGAGCAAACGTGATTGGGCGTCCTTCGTGAGTCCCGCCTCGTGCGATATCGAAGAC
>JBGTAO010000100.1:0-5646 GCA_041749835.1 Gemmata sp.
TTCCCGCACAACCACCCATTCCCGGTAGCGCGTTGCCACCACCCGACGACCTAACGGCACCCGGAAAGACCGAGCGGCCCGAGAATGTGGCCAACGGCCCGCGCAATCCGTTCACGCCACCGGCTGCCAGCATTCCCGGACCGCCACCGCTCCCGACACTGCCGACACCGTATCCGTCACCGATTCCGTCGCCTGCACTGCCTGGTCCCGAGAATCGGAAGCCGGAAGCTCGTGCGGGTGCCGGAGCCACGCTCGCCCTGGTCGATACCCTGGAACGCAACTGGGATTTCGCCACGAATCGCTCGGGCTCGGTGGTTCTACTGGAGTTCATGACCACAACTTGCGGGCCGTGCAAGCAAGTGATCCCCGTGCTGTCGAACCTGCAGTCGCGGTATGCCGCTGCGGGGCTTCAGGTGATCGCCGTCGCCTGCGACGACCTCCCGTTGAAGCAGCGGACCAGCACCGCGGCCAAGTACAGCAACGATTACAACCTGAACTACGCACTTTATGTGGAGCCTGGAGCGCAATCGGGCTCCGTACGCGATCGCTACAACATTGAATCTTATCCGACAGCGATCCTGCTCGATGGGAATGGAACCGTGCTCTGGAAAGGGCACCCGGGTAAGCGAGCGGAACTCGAAACCGCTGTGAAGCGAGCACTGGGTCGTTAACAACGTCGGAAAGTGTGCGGTGTGCGCGGGGGCATCTCCACTGGCCCGCTCACTCCTCGTTTGCATCTCGCCGGGCGCACTCGTAACATCACTTCATCGGCCCACCACGCCAGCCTGGCTTGTACCAGCGCTGAATCATCACAGGACACACCATGCGAATCTCCCTCGCATTCTGCCTCGCGCTTTCGATTCTCGGCGGTGGGCTTTTCGCGCCCCCAGATGCACACGCCCAGCGGGAATTCGGTTTCGATAACCAGAAGGGCTCGGGGCAACCGTACCTGAAGCCCCAAGAAACCGTGGCGAAGTTCAAGGTCGCCGACGAATTCGAGGTGAAGTTGTTCGCGGGTGAACCCGATTGCGTCAACCCGGTCGCCTTCACCATCGACGAAAAAGGTCGCGTGTGGGTCGTCGAGTGCTTCGAGTACCCCAAGCGGACACCGAAGGGGAAGCAACCGCGTGATCGCATCGTCATCCTCGAAGACACCAATGGCGACGGCGTGTGCGACAAACGAACGGTGTTCGCCGAGGGCAAAGACTTCCCGGTTCCACCCGAGCGCCAGAAAGCCGGCCTGGGTGCATTCGATCTTTGTACCGGAATCGAAGTGGGACACGGTGGCGTATTCGTGGGGGCCGCCCCGTACCTGTGGTTCATCGAGAACAAGAACGACAAACCCGGCAAGTTCGAGGTGCTCCTGAAGGGTTTCGGGAGCGAGGACACGCACGAAACGCTGAATACCTTTCAGTGGGGGCCGGATGGCTGGCTGTACGGCCTGCACGGTGTCTTCACGCAGAGCAACGTCGCTCCGCTCGACGGGCCGGAAACCCGCATGAACGCCGCGGTCTGGCGTTACCACCCCCGACGGAAGGTGTTCGAACTCTTTGCCGAGGGAACCAGTAACCCGTGGGGGATGGACTGGCGCAATACCGATGGGCAGTTCATACTCGCATGCTGTGTGATCCCGCACCTGTACCACATCGTGCCAGGCGGCATCTACAAGCGCCAGGCGGGGGCCAGCTTCAACCCGCACGTCTACGGCTACCTGAACGAGATCAGCGATCACACCTTTCACAAGGAGAGCGGCTGGGCTCACGCCGGCCTCATCTCGCTGGACACGCCCCACATGCCCAAGCGATTCCAGAACAGCGTGATCTTCGGCAGCATCCACGGTTGCAGCCTCAAGCAGAACATCCTGAAGCCGAACGGCAGCACATTCACCGCCAGCCGCGGCGACGACTTCCTGCAGAGCGGTGACAAGAACTTCCGCCCGATCAACCTCAAGTGGGGTCCGAACGGCGACATCTACCTGATCGACTGGCACGACCAAAACCCCTGCCACCAGACGAAGCCCGACGACTGGGACTACGAGCGGGGGCGGGTGTACCGCATCCAACTGAAGGGCCGAAAGGGCGGGAAGGCAGAAGATCTGGGGAAGCGGACCGACGTGGAACTGGCGAAGTTGGTGATCGCCGACCCGAACCCGTTCCGCCACCGCCAAGCCCTGCGTCTGCTGAGCGAGCGCTGGGGCCCGCAGTTCGGCCCGGACGGGAAGTTCCCGGATGACGAGTACAAGGTTGCGGAAGACGCCATTCGTTCGGGGGATGCGGGCCAGGCCGTGCGGGCGCTCTGGTTGCTACGGGCGCTTCACGTCCACCGGCCGCAGTTGGACCACTCCAACCCGGTCATCCGGGCGTGGAACGCACGTGACCTGACGACGCTTTCCTTGAAGAAGCGGAACCCGATTGAGGCGGCCGCCGCGGTCGTTGCGGGCGAGACCGATCCGACCGTCCGCCGCGAGTTCGCCTCCACGGCCCTTCGCCTCGCCGACACGCACGACGTGACGCCGCTGCTCCGCGCTCTGATGGCGCACAAGGAGGACGCGAAAGACCCCGTTATCCCGCAACTCGTGTGGCTCGCTTACGAGAAGATGTTGACCAAGGCTAGCGGGGGCCGTCAGGCCCCCGGTCAAAACAAAGAAACAAAGCAACCGGCGAGCGGGGGCCGTCAGGCCCCCGGTCAAAATAACAATTACCGGGGGGCTGACACCCCCCGCTTGCCCAATACCGATCCCAATACCGATCCACCCCGCTCGCCAGCGACAGAACTCGCCTGGCTCGCCGAGCAAGCACCAGACAACATCTTTGTCCGCGATCACATTGTACCCAAGGTGATGCGGCGACTGGTTGCCACGGGGAAACCCGAAGACCTCAAGCTCTGTGTCGATTTCATCGCTTCGGTTGCGGACCTCAACACGCGGGAAAAGGCACTGGATGGCCTCGCGATCGCGCTGGCCGGTCGCACGGTGACCGCCCCCGAAAGCTGGGCCACACTGTATTTGAAGATCCTGAAAGGGAACAACACGCGACTTGTGCCGCTGGCGAACAAGCTCGCCGTGAGCTTCCGCGACCCGGCCGCCATCAAGCGAGCACTCGAAGCAGCCGCGAATAGCAAACTCGCCACAGAAGCGCGTGCGGAAGCCGTTCGTCAGCTCGCGACCCTGAAACCCAACGAAGCACCGAAGCTGCTCCTGGAGTTGCTGCGGACTGAAGATTCCCTCGCACTTCAAACCGAAGTGGTGCGGGCGCTCGCGTCGTTCGATCAGAACGAGATTCCCAAACAGTTGCTGAATAGGTGGAAGGAGACGCCCAAGGAACTCCGCGCCGACATGCTGAACACGCTTGCGACCCGCAAGGAGTGGGCGCGGGCTCTGCTCACCGCGATGGCCGAGAACAAACTGGACCGTGCCGAGGTGACCGACAACATCATCACCCGCATTCAGGCTTTTAACGATAAAGACCTGGCCGCGCTTATCGAAAAAGCCTGGGGCCGCACCCGTGCCACACCCGCGGAACTCAACAAGATCATCGATAAAACCCGCGACTCGCTCGCAGCGGCTCCCGCCTCGTTCGAGCGTGGCCGAAAGGTCTTCGAGAACAATTGCGGCAAGTGCCACAAGTTCGATGGCAAGGGGGCCGAGGTTGGGCCAGCGTTGGAAGGGGCCGGCCGCGACATCGAATACATCCTCACCAACGTGCTCGATCCGAACCGTGTCATTGGTGCGCCGTATTTCGTGCGAACCGTTCGCACCGAAGACGACGCCGTCTTCCAGGGGCTCCTCGCCGAGGAAGACGAAAAGACCCTCACATTGAAGCTCGAAGGGGCCGCGTTCAAGACACTCCGCAAATCGAATATCGCTGAGATCCGTGTGGCCGAGAAATCGCTGATGCCCGAGGGGCTCGGGTACAACATGACCGAGCAAAACTTCCGCGACCTCGTGCGTTATCTGATGGCCCACCCATTCCTCACCGAGTTCACCGTGAATGGCAAGTCGGTTTCGGTCGGGGTGCCCGGTCGCCTCATCGTCCCGGATACCAAAGGTGAACCCGCGATCGTTGAAGCCATGTTCAGTACTCCAGACCGCCTGAAGACAAAGCTCCTGATTGGTTCCACCGCCGACTACGAGGTGCGCCTGAATGGGAAGCCCCTGGGAACCGGTCAGGTCAATGGGCGGCCACTGCGGCCGGATCAGGATAGCTTCGATGTCACTATTCCCGCTGGCGACCACACGCTCAGTATTGTGATGAAAGGCGGTGCGGGGCTGGCACTGCACGCGCGCTTCCTCGACCCGGATCGCAAGCTGAAGTTCCCGGATGCCAGCGAACAGAAGTGATCGCGATGCTTGCACCCGCTCTCGAACAGGTGTACAACCGATCTACGGGATAGTCCTTCCGGGAGAGACCTCGATGACACGCTTCCTGCTCGCAGCCTTGTTGTTCACACTTGCCGGGGGAGTTCTGGCTCAAGACCGCCAACCGCCAGCCAAGGCGAACCCCCGGGGTCTCGGCGGATTGGCACAACCCGATCCGAAGGCCAATCCTTTTCAGCCGGGCGCGGTGCTGCCGGCCAGGCCACTCACGGCCCGAAACGCGGCCGCTCTGTTGCCACAACTCGAAGAAGAATTCGAAGTGCTGGAAGCACATCTGGACGGCAAGCGCGGCCACTGCAAGGTAGCCAAGATCGGTATCGAACTGGCGCAACTGAATGCCAGCCGTGTTGAGAAGTTGGCTGCTGCCAAGGCGGCTTCACGGGAAGAGTTTGAAAAGGCGCGACTGGAGATTGCTCTGGCGGAAGCCCAGTACGAGATTCGCAATGCCGAGTTGAAAGAAACAGAGATCCGGATCAAGCACGCCAAGAAACGCCTGGAGGAAACCAAGGCAATCGCTAATCGTATTGTCGCGCCACGGCCAATCGAGGTGAAGCAGATCGACCCGCCGCCGTTCGCACATTAAAGTTGCCATCGCAACCGGAGGGCATCGGCCCTCCGGTTGCGATGGCATGAAACCCGCTCAAGAACCTTGCAGTTCGGGGAAGAGTTCGGGAGACAGCTTGGCGGAGACGAGGCGATCGCGCAATCGTTTCTTCGCCTGGAACCGTAAATTGGCAACATCCTGTTCCGAGAGCGTCAACCGCTCAGCGACATCCTGATTGCGCCAACCCTTCACATACATCAACTCCAGCGCCATCACCTTCACGTATTCGCCCTTGGTCTGCAAATCGCGGACGAACTCGCGCAACGCAAGGGCCAATGCCTCTTCTTCTTGCTCACGCTGTTCGGCACTGCGGGCCAGGCTAGAAGCAGGTCGTTGCCGCGTGTCGGCGGTCTGCCCCATGATCTCGTCATCAACATCGTTGCCCGTTGAAACGGGGCGGCGGCCCATCTTGCGGAGTTGGTCGGTCACCTTGTGCGCGGCGATCGTGAAGAGCCAGGTTTGGAGGTCGCGCTTATCGTCGTAGTTCACGAGACTGTTGTTGAAGCCGATGAATGTTTCCTGAATCACATCCTCGACCGAAGCGTGGTCCTTGAGTCGCCGCCGAACGTACGCGGTGAGTCGGCCGCGGTAACGGTGATCCAACTCCGCCCAGGCCCGTTGATCGTTCGCGCGGATTTGCTGAACCAACAATCGGTCGGATTCCGTC
>JBGTAO010000101.1:0-3552 GCA_041749835.1 Gemmata sp.
GACGTGGTCTCCATCGATCAGGAACTCGAAGTCTACATCCTGCACATCGACCGGGAGAAGGAGAAGATCGCCCTCTCGCTCAAGCACAAGACGCCGAGCCCGTGGCAGAACATCGAGACGAAGTACCCGATCGCCTCGCGGCATCAGGGCGAAGTGGTCAACATCATGCCGTACGGGGCGTTCGTGAAGCTGGAAGCCGGGATCGAAGGTCTGGTGCATATCTCCGAAATGTCGTGGGTCAAGCGGATCGCCGATCCGAAGGAACTGGTCCAGATTGGCGATAAGGTTGAAGTTCAGGTGCTGAACATCAACCACGACAAGAAAGAGATTTCGCTGGGCATGAAGCAATGCCAGTCGAACCCGTGGGGCGAAGTGGCCAAGAAGTACCCCACCAACACCATCATCACTGGCACCGTGCGGAACCTCACCAACTACGGTGCGTTCATCGAGATCGAAGAAGGAATCGATGGTTTGCTGCACGTCAGCGATATGAGCTACGTCCGCAAAGTGTCGAACCCCTCCGAGATGGTGCAGAAGGGCCAGAAGATCACCTGCGTGGTCCTCTCGGTAGATCAGGAACGCAAGCGGGTCGCGCTGGGCCTCAAGCAGATGGGCAGCGACCCGTGGGAAACCGACATCCCGACCCGCTTCAGCCCGGGCCAGAAGACCCGCGGCAAGGTGACCAAGCTCACCAACTTCGGTGTCTTTGTCGAACTCGAACCGGGGCTCGAAGGCCTGCTCCACATCTCGGAACTCTCGGATAACAAGATCGAGAGCCCCGAAGAAGTGGTCAAGGTGGGCGACGAAGTCGATGTCAAGGTGCTCCGGGTGGATGCCAAGGATCGCAAGATTGGGCTGTCCATGCGGAACGTCGACGATCCGGCGGTGCCCGACGAAGTGCCCGATATGCCGATCGAAGGGCCCGAGGCCGAGAAGGCCATGGAAGAGAAGATGAAGCAGATGGCCGCCGCCAAGGACAAGGAAGGGAAAAAGGAACTGCGGGGTGGCACCGGCACCGCGGGACCGTTGTTCCAGCTTCCGGGTGATAAGCCAGAAGAGAAGGCTGAAGAGAAGGCCGAGGAGAAGGCTGAAGAGAAGGCCGAGGAATAGGCCGAGGAAAAGGCTGAAGAGAAGGCCGAGGGCGACAGCGAGAAGGCGGAATAACCACGGTCGCGCAGCTCACCAGGAACAGCCCCGGATTGAACTCCCGGGGCTGTTCGCATTCTCATTTCTCAGCACACTTGGCCAACTCCTACAGGCTGGCAAACGAAAGTTCACTTCGTGTACGCAACCGACTCCCCACGAAGTCCCGCGAGCGCCGCCTGGGGCGATCAGGTCGGTTGCGGAACTTTTTCAGTTGGTCATTGTCTAAAACTGGAGACCTTGTAACGGGTTGGGCAGCAAATGTGCTCCAAACCTGCGGCGTGACGGGGAAAAATAGTTGAACTTCGTGGTTGAGTGAATATATGTTTGGGGTGGCTGCAGAATCCTCCCGTCCGATTCAAGCAGTCAGACACCCCGAATCGCCCTCTCAGCGAAGGAATCGCTGCGAACCCATCCCCACATGGGCCAAGGCGGTCGGGTTGTAGCTAGTGTGCAACCGGTGCCGGTCACATTCCCCCCTCGGCCGCCCGTTCCTTGGGCCCCTTTATCCAGGTTATCGTTTCAACGGTCGATACGTTCTTGCACGCTCAATGGCAAGCAGTTTGCTTGGTTCAACTGTTGAGTTGGCACTGGCGCGGTTGGAAGACTCGCCTCCGCCGCCCGATCGTGATCGACCGTGACCGACGCCGGTACTCAAGCTGACAGGATGCTGTTCATGTCGCGACTCCGACGCTACCGCCCGGACGTGGTGCAGTCCCCTCTGGAGACGTACCTGCGGGAGATCAACGAAACGGCCCTGCTAACGGCCGATCAAGAAAAGTCGCTCGCCCGCCAGATTGGTGAAGGCGACACGGAGGCCCGCGATCAGATGGTTCGCGCGAACCTCCGACTGGTGGTCAACATTGCCCGTGGCTACACCGGCAAGGGGTTGGCCCTGCAAGACTTGATCGAGGAAGGCAACCTGGGGTTGCTCCGGGCCGTCGAGGGGTTCGACCCCACCATGAACACGCGCTTCAGTACCTATGCCAGTTACTGGATCAAGCAGAGCATCAAGCGGGCTTTGGTGAACACCGCCAAGACCATTCGCATCCCGGCGTATATGGTCGAACTGCTCGCCAAGTGGCGGCGGGCCACTAACAAGCTCAATGATGAACTCGGCCGGCCGCCCACACACGAGGAAGTGGCCAAGTTCCTGGGGCTACCCAAGAAGAAGCTCAACATCATCAAGAAGGCGATCCGCGTTTACAATGCGGCACCGCAGACCGACCAGGGCGAACAGGGGTGGAGCATCGACGAGATGCTCATGGATTCACGATCCAAAACCCCGGACACCGAAATGGTCGAGACTGACGACCTCAAGCATGTGATGGTGCTTCTTGAAAAGATGGACAAGCGCGAAGCAACCGTGCTCCGCATGCGTTTCGGCCTCGACGATGAAGAGCCGAAGACGCTGAAAGAGATCGGCGAGTGCCTGGGCCTGACTCGTGAGCGTGTTCGCCAGATCGAAAGCGAGGCGCTGGCCAAGCTGGGCGAAGAATTGTGCGTCGACTGATGCCGAATCACAGTCATCCTGCAGCGGAGTTCCGCAGAGGGTGAACGGGAGGTGCGTGCCTCCCGTTCGATCGGAGCAACCCCGAGAGCTTTCCCAGCTTCACACGTCACTTCACCAACTTACCCCGATCGCGTGCATTGGTGCAACCTGCGCCGCCGATCTTCCCCACGTATCCTGCGTGGAGGGTCATGGCATGCGGCTTCGCCTGGTGGCACTGGGAGCGGTCGGCCTACTGGGTTGCGAGTCGTTGCGGCCGCCCGCTCCGCCTTCACCCGCACCGACACCGGCTCTGCTGGCTCCGGTTTCTCACGCCGTCGTTCCCCCCTTGGTCGCCCTGGCCACGCCATCAGCAGTCGTTCCGGTTGCTGGCACAATGCCCGCGGCGACACTGGCAGCCGTCGATGCCCGTGCGAATACCGCTGATACCTTGACTCTGGCCGCTGAAGCGCTGGAGCGTGGCGACCAATCGACGGCGGCGGCCCATCTCGAAGCATACGTGCAAGAACATCCTGAACAGATCATGTTCCGGGCTCAACTTGCGGAACTCCTGGTCCGCTTGGGGCGTGACAGCGCGGCCCGGGTTCATTTTGAACGCTTCGCCGCGAATGCCCAAAGTGCGACGGGTTCGCCACGGAATCATCTCGTTCACGTCCACACACGGCTTATGGAAATCGCGCTGCGCGAGAACGAACCCGCTGCCGAGCTGTTCCACCGTGGCGTCGGGTTGTTACTACTGGTCGAGGAACAGGCAACTGCAACCGACCGCGATGAGGCGTTCTGCGAAGAAATGCTGTGCAAGGCGATTCGCACACTGAGCGAGGCGAAATCACTGCGGCCCGGCGACGCTCAGATTCGCGTCTACCTGGCACGGGCCCACGATCACGCGGGTAATGGAC
>JBGTAO010000102.1:0-4728 GCA_041749835.1 Gemmata sp.
GTATTGCCATGGTTTCCCTCCACGGGCAGCGCGATGAGTCGAGTGTTAACGCTTGGCTTGTGCTTCCAGCACCATGCCCAGGTAGGAGCGAGTTTCCTTCTCCGTCAGCCCCAGTTCCGTTGCGGCCTCAAGTAGCACCGACTTGGCTGCTTCGTACTGTTCTTCGGGTGCCAGGATTTCCAGTTCCACGAAGCGGCCGACCTGGTTCACATCGTCGAAGCAAGCTTCCATGCGGAACCCGCCTCGTTGGAACGCGTACACTTGCCGGCGCTTGATCACGGTGACCACCGGGCGATACCCCAGGGCGAGCAGCAATTGCTCGGCATCGGTCGCGATCTGCGTACCTTCGCCGAGCGGAACTTCGATTTCGGTGCGCGTGCGGGTTTCGGTGTCGCGGCGCGGTCCCTTGTAGGTGAAGCAGTTCTTGGTGTCGATGCGGCGTAACCGGAACGCTTCATCACTAGCCTTCAGATCGCGGTCGGGTGCGTTGAAGTACAGATCCGAGTCCGTGCGTTCGGCCGCAGCGACTGCACCCCAAGCAAGGAGTCGAGCGATCACGCCATCCGGGTTGGCGGTCCGATAACGAACTTCGACTTCCAACATCGTGGGTTCTCCACATTCGGATCACAAGGCCCCGAGGCTAAGATAGGTTGCTACAATAGTTCTGGGAATCGAGCACAGGGGGATTCGGCGTGGGGCAGCGGATTGCAATTGGCTCAGTGAACGATATTCCGGTGGGGCAGTGTATCGTGGTCACAATCAATGAGAAGGATGTGGCCATCTTTAATGTGAAGGGCGAGTTCTACGCGATCGACGACTTGTGCCCGCACATGGGAGCCTCTCTCTCCGGTGGCCACGTGGAAGATGGCTGCGTAACGTGCCCCTGGCACTACTGGCGGTTCCGGCTCAGTGATGGTACGTGGGCCGATAGCCCCAAAGTGAAAACGGGCTCGTACCCCATTCACGTTGTCGGCGATGAAATTCACCTGGAGTTGCCAGGATAATTCAAGTACGCGATCGATTACACCCGGTTGGCGCAACTTCTCGGCACCGACCCGTTCCCCGAACCGAATGGCACACAACGGGGTACACACCATGTCACGGCTCTGGTACTGGCTCACGGCAGCTTTGCTCGGCCTGGGAAGCACGGTGTTGCCGGTGGCGCATTCGCAGTCGATTCCCAACCCGGGGCGAGCGAGCCCGCGACTCGAACCGGTGGCCGAGACACGGTTGCTGATGGAAGGAGTGGCCGATTCGAATTTGCGGGGCCTGAGCAAATTGCTGCGGAACCGGCCACCCGATGCCGAAGCGTGGGCGTTTGCCCGCGGTCAGGCGTTGTTGATCGCCGAGACGGGGAACTTGTTGCTGATGCGGCCGCCCCGTACTGCCGTGAGCCAGGAGGCGTGGCTCACGCATGCCGCCGAGTTACGTGAAGCTGGTGCGAACCTGGCTCGGGCGGCTGCGGCGAAGGATTACTCGAAAGCTCGGGGCAACTTGGCGACAGTGGCCAACGCTTGCAATCGCTGCCATCAGAGCTTTCGGGTGCCAGTTCGGGTCGATCCGTTCGCCGACGAATAGGCGGTATCCCCGGCAAGATCAGGCAAAGTCCCCAGTTCTGGAAGCCTGAAGGCGCTTGACACTGGATTGTCGCCCCTCTAGCCTTAGTCGCGCTCTATTCAAAAGAACGGAGCCGGGAGAGCGAATCACCCGGCAGCAACTGTTTCCTCAACACACGAGCGAACCACCCGATGTCGAGTGCAGCAACACCCCCGGCAAATCTCCCTGGCCCGAGTGGACCTCCGCCCAAGCGTGAGATCACACTCATTAGCCACTCCATGTTGTTCTACTGGTGGCCAATCTGGATGATCGGCTACATCATGGCCCTGATGACCTACTTCGAGGACAACCGACTGGCCATTGTGCCTGCGGCGTCCAAGCTCTCGGTCATCGAGGAGAACGATACCTCGATCTCGTATCGCCTCGCCATTCTGAAGCCAACGACAAAATCGCTGGAGCATGCCCGGGCGGCAACCGAAAACCCCGGAGAAGGCGAGCCATTCAAGACCCGTATGTCCAACAAGGCGTGGATGGCCCCGGTGTTCTGCGTGGTGCTCCTGTTAACCGTGGTCATCACGAATGTGCCCTTACGTGGGCTCTGGTCATTCCTGGTGCTACTGCTCCTTGTCGTGTTGGCCCTCGTCATCACCCTGGTACCGGGAGGGTGGGACTCCTTGCTCGGTGCGGTCTTCCACTTGCACGTTCACATCAACATGGCGGGCTATCTGTTCATCGCCACCGCTGTGCTGATTCTCTGGGGCGGTTCGGTCTTCATCTTCGATCAACGGACTTACATGCGAGTGACACCCGGACAAATCCAGGTGTGTGAGCATGTGGGGGCTTCGATCCGCAACTTCGACACGATGGGGCTCTCGTTCGAGAAGCAACGCGACGATATCTTCCGCCACTGGATTCTGGGCTTCTTCTCGGGTGACCTGATCGTGCGGACTGCTGGTGCCGAGCGGGAAACCATTCGCCTGCCCAATGTGCTCTGGATTAGCTGGCGACTGGAAGAAGTGCAGAACCTGCTTCGCGAAAAGGCTATGGTGCAACATCGGCCGGGCGCTTGAGCCGTGCCAAACAAAAACACATGTCGAGCCAGGTCGGGCACCTCGTCCTGACCTGGCTCGACATGTGTTGAGTGCTGCCCCGTGGTTTATTCGAGCGGGTCTTTCACGAGATTGAGGTAGAAGGTTCCTTTCTTCTCCTCAATCTTGCGTGCCAGCAGAGCTTCCGCTTCGGCCTTCTGGTTAAACGGGAAGGTTTCGACACGCTTGCTTCCGTTGTCGAAGACCACCCAGACCGCCCGCTGCCGGACTTCCTTACTCGCGCGGGTCCGCTTGGTTGCCGGCTTTTTGGTAGTGGGCTTCTTGGCTGCCTTTGGTGCCTTTGCTTTCTTGGCTGGCTTCTTCTTCTTTTTACCACCTTCTTCGTCGTCGCTGTCTTCCGCCTCGGCCTCCTCCTCAGGCTCAGCCTCGGCTTCTTCCTCTTCTTCGGTTTCCTCGACGTCTTCGCGTTCCTTGGCCTCGACTGCTTCGGCCTCGCGCCGCAGATCGAGCCGGCTTCGCCCACCGCCACTACGCCCCTTCGCCATAACTACTCCTCCGGTCGGATCCGGTGAAATTGCAGCAGATAACGTAACTGCCTTTTCCAAATGCGACAAGGGCGATGCATCAAAGCCAGCGCCGCCAGCGGAAAAACAGGATCGAACCGACACCGAGCAGCCCCATCAGCCCCAGAGACATCGGGTAGCCGTACTTCCACTCCAAATCGGGCATGTGCTTGAAATTCATGCCGTATACGCCGGCAACAAGCGTCATGGGGAGAACGACTGTTGAGATCGTGGTCAGCACTTTCATCACCTGATTGAGGCGAGTCGAAACTGCCGTGAGGTGCGTCTCCATCAAGTCGCTCGCCATTTCTCGAGCGGCCTCGATCAACTCGGAATAGCGCACCAGGTGGTCGTAGACATTCCGGTAGTAGACCACCTCCCGCTCATCGACAAGATCGAACTCGCCCCGGGTCAGGCGAGCGAGGACTTCGCGTTCCAAAATCAGCGTTTTTCGCAGGTTGCTGATGCTGCGTTTAATCCGCAGCAGTCGCGTGAGCTGCTCCGGGGTCGGGTCTCGGAACATCCGCGATTCCAGTCCGTCGAGGCGGGCGGCCACCCGATCCACCACCGGAGCGTATTCGTCCACCATGGCATCCAGCACCTGATGAAAGAGGAAATCGGGCCCACGCCCCGCGCTATCGTGATGACGATTGACAAATTGCTGCGCACTCGTGACGCAATCCAGATGAAGGTAATGATGGGTGACCAGGATCTGACGATTGAGCACCACACTTAGCTGGGGCCGAGTTTTTCGATCGGGTGAGGGGAGTCGCTTTATCTCCTGCGCCGGCTCGCCACGTTTGCTCTGTTGCGACGCCAGCGCTAACCCGGGTGGCAACGGGTTGACGATCACAAACAGGTAATCGGGGAACTCCTCGACCTTGGGGAAATGGCTTCCCTGATCCGGCACAGCACGGATGCGGAAGATATCTTCCTGGGTGAGCGGATGGACCGGGAAAAAGCCCGAAAAGATGCGTTCTTCCTCTTCGGGAGTGGGATTGCAAAGATCGATCCACCACACATCTTCCGGTAACACCGCAGCCGCAGTGGTCGGTAACTGGTCGAGATTTCCGGGCACACAGGTTCGCGTCGTGTGGTCCCAGTGAAGCACGGTAATCATGAGTTACCCGATCAGAAAATGTTCGCTGGTGAATTCTTGGGTAGGTATTCGCGTCTATCCCAATGGGTGGATAGAATGCGCCGTGTTGGATGACAAGCCTACCGGGACCAGTTCCGGGGTGGTGTCTTCGGCTCAAGGAGTTGACCCTCCCCCATGGCCGCTGTCTCGGTTCCGTCCTCCCTGCTGATCACCCTCCCGACAGACGCTGCCTTGCTGGAGCGGTTTGCACGCGGTGATCGCAGCGCGCTCGATGAACTGTTCCGGCGTTATCGGAGTGTCGCCTACCGCGTAGCGTATCGATTACTCGGTCGTGAGGCGGATGCACTCGATGCCGTTCAGGATGCGTTTGTCAAAGTGCTTTCGCACCTGGATCGATTCCGTGGCAACAGTTCCTTCAAGACGTGGCTCTTGCGGGTGGTAAGCAACGCCGCGCTGGACC
>JBGTAO010000103.1:0-3374 GCA_041749835.1 Gemmata sp.
CATCCCGCTCGCCAAACTCATCAAACCCCACCAAAACCCTGACGTGACCCACACACGGTCACGGGGTATCATGTTCGCACCACCCCTCGGAGCCGCACACATGCCGGACAACGCAAACTACGATGTGCTCGTAATCGGAGCCGGACCCGCCGGTTGTACTGCTGCCAACACCGCAGCGTTGCTCGGAAAGAAAGTGGCCATCATCGAACGCAATGCAGCAGTCGGTGGGGCCGCCATCAACACCGGGACCATTCCGAGCAAGACACTACGCGAAACGGCACTGGCACTCTCGGGCATCAAGGCGCGGGCGCTGTATGGCGTCGATTTGTCGCTGCGGCGTGAAGCGACGGTCGACGACTTTCTCTGCCACGAACGGCAGGTCCGAACGGTCGAAGCAGCTCAGTCGCGGCACTTGCTCGATCGCTTCGGGGTGACCGTGATTCAAGGAACGGGCCGCTTCCGCGATGCGAATACCGTGGAGGTGGCACACCCGGCACCGCCGGGCGGTTCGACCGCAGTTCGTGGCGAGAAGATCATTGTGGCCATCGGTTCGGCACCGGCACGGCCACCGCTGTTTCCCTTCGAGCATCCCCGCGTTCACGATTCGGACGAGTTGCTCTTCATCACTCAGATGCCGCGCTCGCTGGCGGTCATCGGGGCTGGCGTTATCGGCAGCGAATACGCTTGCATGTTCGCGACACTCGGAACCCGCGTCCACCTCATTGATGGCCGCGACACTCTCATGAACTTCCTGGATAGCGATCTCTCTCAAGCACTGGCCGCGGCGATGACCAAGCAGGGAATCGTATTCCACTGGAAGGAGAACGTGACGGCGTGCCATGCGCCGCGAGTCGGGGAAATCGAACTCGCGCTCAGTTCGGGTGCTGGGTTGGCCGTCGATCACCTGCTCGTTTGCGCGGGGCGGGCCAGTCCCACAGGCAACCTGAACGCCACGGCGGCGGGAATCGGCCTTTCGAGCCGGGGGCTCATCCCCGTGGATGAATACTTCCGCACGGCCGTGCCCAACATCTACGCGGTAGGCGATGTGATTGGCTTTCCCGCACTGGCCAGCACGAGTTCGGAGCAGGGGCGAATTGCCGCCTGTCACGCTTGTGGTTCCGAGTTCAGCAAGAAGATCGCGCCATTCCTGCCAACCGGCATCTACACCATCCCCGAGGTGAGCACTGCAGGCTTGACCGAAGCACAGGCCCGCGAAAAAGGGATCGCAATCGTCATCGGTATCGGGAAGTACGCCCACAACCCGCGTGGCCAGATCATCGGCGACAAATCGGGATTCTTGAAGCTGGTCTTCGAACACGAAAGCATGAAACTGCTCGGTGTTCACGTGATCGGCGAACTGGCTTCCGAAATCGTGCACATTGGGTTGATGGCGTTGATGACGGGCGGGACCGCCGAGTTATTCCTGGATACTTGCTTCAATTATCCCACACTGGGTGATCTGTACAAATTGGCGGCTACCGACGCACTCCTGAAGCGCAACAAGCTGGGCAGCGATCCAAAGGTGTTGGAAGAGCGCTGGTAAGGTATCAGGCGGCTCACCCCCGGCGTCACCGTGGTCTGTGCATCAGGCCAGTGCGGAAACTTCGATTCTCTGTGCCGCACATTCGCCGTGCCGCTTCGGCTTGACTCATTTACCGGGGCACCGTATGTCCGCCAACCTCGACCCACGACACGCGCCCGTACTGCCGGCCGAGGTCATTCGATTCCTGGAGCCACAACCGGGACAAACCTGGATCGATTGCACGGTGGGCGGTGGAGGACATGCGCGACTCCTGGCAGAACGGCTTGTGGGCCCCGCGGCTTGTGGCAGGCTGCTCGGATTAGACCAGGACCCCGGCATGCTGGACCTGGCCCGGCGGCAACTGCACGATCTGCCGGTGACGTTGATTCACGCGAACTTTGATCAACTGGCCGAGGTGCTGTTCAATCAGGGAATCGAGCGTGTGGATGGCGTGCTGGCCGATCTGGGCTTTAGCTCCGATCAATTGGCCGATCCGAATCGGGGGTTGAGCTTCCGCGAGAACGGGCCACTCGATATGCGGCTCGACCCGAACACCGGAGCCACGGCAGCGGAGTATGTCAACGAACTCAGTGAGGCGGCACTGGCCGATGTCTTCTACGAATACGGTGAGGAACGCAAGAGCCGCCGGATCGCACGGAAGATTGTTGAACGGCGCGACCAGCAATCGTTCACAACCACAGCCGATCTTGCCGATGTGGTGCGATCGTGCTTGCCGCGCTCGGGGAAGATCGACCCAGCCACACGCGTCTTTCAGGCGTTACGAATCGCGGTCAACGACGAACTCGGGGCACTCGATCGACTGCTGGCCCAGTTGCCACGAATTGTCAAAGTGGGCGGGCGGGCCGGCATCATCAGCTTTCACTCACTCGAAGATCGCCGGGTCAAGCAGGCGTTTCGCAACGCGAATGTCTGGCGAGCGGTAACGAAGAAGCCGAGCGAGGCCACGGACGAAGAAGTGGCCCGGAACCCGCGGGCCCGGAGTGCCAAATTGCGGGTAGCAATCCGAACAGAATCCGGTGAACACGGAGCGTGACTCTCCGCGTTCGCAGTCACAATCAGGGGGTCACGGATGACCGAACCCATCACGGTTGATGCACCAACCAAACTGGTGATTGCACCCAAACCGGCACCGATACCGCCGCCCAAGCCCTCGGAGCGCGCCGACAGTGCGCCCCGGGTGACCGAGAAACTCACTTCGCCAGATGCAGCCGCTGTTGCCAGTGCCGCGATGGCTGCTACCACGGAGTTACCGGCCAGCACGCGTTCCGGCTTACTGGGTGGGTACGTCTCCAAGAAATCGGCCGCGATTGGCGCGTCAGCTCTCTTCAGCCTGGCGGCCGGCTTTGCAGGCGTGCGGATGATGCTACCACCCGTTCCCGCCGAGGAATCGACGACCACCGCGCAGGTCCAGTCTCAGGATGTCCCGCCACCACCGGACGCAACGCTAAAAACCAGCGTGACAGTCGAACCCGTGGCCACTCCGCCGGAAGCGCTGATTCCTTCGCCGGGGGTCCAACTCCCAACCCAGACCGGCCCCGGTACAGCGACACCGTCCGGGCCCCTGGCCATACCTGCCCCGACCAATCTCGTTGTCCCGCCGGTTGCACCAGCAGGCGCAACACCGGGAGTAATCCCGCCACCGGCCACCACTGCTCCCGGCGCGTTCCCACCACCTTCAATCAACCTCGAGATCCCGGGTTCGCCCGCTGCTCCGAGTGCCGTGCCCCTGGCTCCATCAGCAGGAACCGGCCTGGGAACGCCGCCACCGCTTCCCTCGATTCCGATGAACCCGGCCACAACTGCTCCCGGTGCTGATGGCTTTCGCGCGGCA
>JBGTAO010000104.1:0-1600 GCA_041749835.1 Gemmata sp.
TCGAGCGGAGAACCGCTCCGGCGGGCGAGCACCTCGAAGGTGAGTCGCTGCCCGGCCTCCACCTTCAGCTTGTAGAAGTCACTGGCTTCGGTGTCGGTGCGACCGCTCACCACAACTGGCACAGTGATGGGTTGCGCGCTCTCCTTGCTGCGATTCACTTCGGTCTCGTTGAGCGTGGGGAGTTCGTCCACGAGGAACGGCCGAAAGTTCGAGACGCCCTGCTTGGTGGCAATCCGCAGTGTGTGTAATCCGATGGGGCAATCCGACGGAAGATCGACTTTCACGCGCAGTTTGCCGGCTTCGGTGCCGTTCTTGTTGTCGGTGGGAATGGTGATCGTCGCGGGGCAACTCAGGAGCACGCTCACCGGGTTCGCCAGATTGGTCCCAGTGAGCGCCAGTTCCACGCTTGCCCCGGGCTTGCCTCCGAGGTTCGCCGGTGATGTGAGTGTGGGGGCTTGCGGTGCGGGTGTAATTGCAGGCGGCTTCGGTTGACCCGTTGCAGTGGGAATGCCTCCGGAAAGGAAGACAATCGCGCCGATGCCTCCCACAAACCCGGCCAGGGCGATCAACGACGAAGGACGATGCGACATGCGAACCTCAGGGAGGAGAGTACAGGCAGGATGCGTGCGATCATACCCGGCAGCAGCCGAAACGGCGAGAGCCAACCCGCACCAACCTTGACCGTTGTCGTGTCACAACGGAGATTAACCCCACCTCATGGGAACTCTGTATGGCGCACGCATCGCGGCTCTCTGCTCCGTCGCCTGCTGGCGGCAGCAACACAACGGCCAACAGCTACGACGAAGTTCCGTATGAAAGCCATCCGTACCCCCAAACGCACCCGGCTCGGTTGGCGACAATCGCCACGCTCTTTGGCCTGACGTCGCCACCGGTCGCGCGTTGTCGCGTTCTCGATCTCGGCTGCGCGTCCGGCGGCAACATCTTACCGCTGGCCGAACTCTTTCCCGAGAGCGAGTTCGTGGGTGTCGATCTTTCCGCTCGCCAGATCGCAGATGGTCAGCGGCTCGTCGCGGCACCCGGGCTCACGAACATCCAGTTGCACCATGCGAGCATTCTCGATGTGGACCGCTCGTTCGGGGCATTCGATTACATCATTTGCCACGGTGTGTTCTCGTGGGTGCCCGATGTGGTGCGCGATCGCATCCTGGAAATCTGCGCGCAAAATCTGACGCCACACGGTGTCGCGTATGTGTCGTATAACACGTTCCCTGGCTGGCATCTGCGGGGCATGATCCGGGATATGATGCGCTATCACGCACTGCGCTTCGAGACACCGAATCAGCGGGTGATTCAAGCACGGGCGCTACTCGATTTCCTGGCCCAATCTGCTCGACAAGATGGCGGTGCGTATGCCGCGTTGTTGCGCACCGAAGTCGAAGCACTGCGGCATCAAGCCGATCACTACTTGTATCACGAACACCTCGAAGAGGTGAATTCGCCACTGTACTTCCATCAGTTCATGGAACTGGCCACACGGCAGAACTTGCGGTATCTGGGCGAGGCACGCCTGACAACCATGATGAGCACGAACTTCACGCCGGCGGTTCAGAAGACGCTTCAGACCGTTGCCGCGGATCAG
>JBGTAO010000105.1:0-2492 GCA_041749835.1 Gemmata sp.
CTGACAGTGTTCAGTGGCTGGGCCGCTCGCGCTGCCGAAAACCGCAAAGGCCTTTTGGAACTGCTCGACGCCGTTCAATCCTATCGCGTCTCGGCCCAAGGCTCTGATAACGATTCGATGCAAATTTACGATCGGCGACGAATGGTCCGCGACTCGTTGCTTGAGCGCATGCCGCCCGCTGTGTTTACCCAGGACCAACTCGGTGCGGGGAATCCCTACGTCTTCTGGCTTCATGATCTCGTAAGTGCTCCGCTCCTTCAGCATGCCGTCCTGGTGAATGCCCGCCTCATGGGCAAACGCATTCTGCCCCACGATCGCCTTGTTCCGTTGGACTTGCATCCCTGTGATGAGCGCGAGCTTTCGGCTCACCGGGTAAAGATGGCGGGTGTTGATACCCGTGGTGAGTCCGTAGAAGTCGTGGCGGGTATGGAGAGCCATCACGACTTCTTCGAGTGAGGTATTGCCGGCCCGCTCACCGATGCCGTTCATCGTGCATTCCACCTGCCGCGCCCCTTCCATAAGCGCGGCCAGGCTATTTGCGACCGCCAGGCCCAGGTCGTCGTGACAGTGCACCGACAGGACACAGTTCTCGATGCCGCGGACCGATTTCTTGAGATGACGGATGATGGAAGCGTAGTGGCTCGGGACCGCGTAACCGACCGTGTCCGGGATGTTCAGTGTGGTGGCACCCGCTTCGATGGCCTTTTCCACCACTTCTGCCAGGAAATCTAGTTCCGTCCGTGCCGCATCTTCGGGCGAGAATTCGATATCTTCGCATCGTTCCCGGGCTCGCTTCACCCCTTCCACGGCCCGTTTGACCACCTCATCTGTGGACATCCGGAGCTTGAACTCTCGGTGGATAGCGCTGGTGGCGAGGAAGACGTGAATCCGGGGGCGAACGGCGTCTTTGACCGCATCGGCGGCGCGATCGATATCGGTGGGGTTACACCGAGCCAGGCCACAAATGACCGGGCCTTGAACCTGCTGTGCAATGGCTTGAACCGATTCGAAATCACCCGGCGACGCGATGGGGAACCCGGCCTCGATGATATCCACGCCCAGATCGGCCAGCGCCTTGGCCATCTCGAGCTTTTCGCCCAAGTTCATGCTGCAACCCGGGCTTTGCTCCCCATCGCGCAGGCTGGTGTCGAAAATCAGCACACGGTTCGGATCGATCGTCGCTCCCATCTCACACCTCATCAGGATGACTGCAAGCTCGGGCCGAAAACGCAAACAGCCCCGGAACTGAGCCAGTTCCGGGGCTGTGGTTGATCGTATTGCGGGTCAATCGACGCGCGACGAGAACCAGCCCCGGTATAGCCGAAGCAGTCGTAGGTTCTCGGAAAGCATCAATGAATACGCCATATTCACTACCTTATCTGAAATCAGTCTACTCAGTGCCAGCGCATTAAGCAACAACTCCTCGATTAGCGCCGGTTATGCTCCTGATGTCGCTGATTGGGATCACTCATGCTGCTCACTTTGTCGAGCCAATCGATCGCGCTGTTGATCAAGGCGTTCAAGCCACCGTTTTGGACCTGCGGTTGGAACAGCACCAGCCGGACTTCGTTCTGATGCACTCGGGCCGACAGCGTCGCGTGTGGCAGTGCAGAGAGTTTCTCGAAGAAGAGTTGCCGAGCTTTCTTGAGATCCGCGATGATGTTCTCAGGAACGACCTGGCCATTGGGCAGAACCGGGTTGGCCTCCAGCGGAACCACGGGGCCCATCGGCTTGGGCTTCTCCATCAGCGTGGTAATGAGCCGCCCGAGAGAAACCACGCCGAGAATAGCGACCGGCTCGTTCGGAAGGCTTAATGGCTTCGCACCGCTCCTGACGGCCAACGTCGCATCAGCCTTCAGAGCCTTTGCAACCTGCGCACGGTCTTGACCAATCACGATCACACGGGCAGTTCGAGTATAGTGGATTGGGGCATCTCCTGGCAACTCGGAACCCGGCAGCGTGAGCACCTTTGCACCTTGTACCGTTTCCGTACCCGGCTGTGGCGTGGCGGCAGCACCAACTAAATCACCAACGAGTTGCGGGAGAAAGCGTTCCCACGCCTCGGCTGTTGCGGCATCTTCGGTGTGAATCACGAGAGTCGGAAGGGGTTTGGCACCACGCGGCAACTCCTGCTTCTCGGGCAGTAGCAGCGTGATTGCCTCCGTCTTGGCGATGATGGAATCGGCCACGGAGATCTTGAACTTGGTTTCGAGTTCCTTGACGGCCTCGGTCGGGAGCCGGCCTAGCGCTCCGTTCGCCTTGGCGATTGCATCGAGACAGGCCAACACGGCCTGCGTGCGGTTCTTCTCCGGCAGGCTGATTGCCAGTGCGTATTCGGCTGACGCGTGTGCGTGTTGTAACCATTGCAGCTTCACACCGGGCGAGGAGAGGAAATCGAATAATGGGCTCTTCTGCGTGGGATCGACTGTGATATTCAGCGCAACACCGACTCCATCACCCTGGAACGACACCAACCCCGAAACGGCTTTGAC
>JBGTAO010000106.1:0-6199 GCA_041749835.1 Gemmata sp.
CGTAGGTCACATCCTTATTGACCACGCCGGGCACGAGCAGCACCGTATCGGCACCCACCGTCTTCGCATCCTGGATCGCGCCAAGCAATGCCTGCAGGCCCCGTGCCCGAACCTTCTCGTCAGGATGGGAAAGCGTGTCGCTCCAGTGCACGGAATCGATCACGCCATGAACAACAACTCCGGTTTCTTTGCTGGCCTTGGCGAGTTCTTCGAGTTTTCCAGTGCCGGGGCTATCAATCTCGACACCTTGGAAACCACATTTCTTGACGAGTTCAAGCCTCTCCAGGTGGCTCCCTTTCAGGTTGACCATGGAATACTTCACGGCCTTCTTGAGCTTGGGGGCTGGTGCTGCTTGAAGTGAACCCCGAAAGCCTGTTACCACAGCAGCGGTTACGGCAGCAGTGATGCGTAAGAAGTCTCTTCGGCCAATGGGTCGGATCATGCGGTCGCTCCTCAACAGCGAGTTCGCGGCGGCATCCATTCCGGCCGTGAGACACTCCTTGTGCGTTCGGGTGAGCAGTAAGCCGGTCACCACCAGCGGACATCTTGCCCACTGGTGGTGGATTCGGCGGCAATCAACTAATAGAGGATGATCGAATCACGCGAGCTTGTAGCGCCCCGGCATTGGCACATCGGGAACCGGGTTGGCACCCCAGGTGTACTCTTTCGGTGCCAGACTCTGTTCGGAATTGATGAACTGCTTCCAGGTCAAGCGTTGGCCAGTGTAGGCGGCCTCGCGTGCAAAAATCGCCATCGCAGTGCTGTGTGCCGCCGATTCGCCATCGTTGATCGGCTTGCCCGCACGGATGCTGGTAAAGAGCTCGTCGTGCTCCACCTGGTACATGTCCTTCGAATCACCCTGGAATTCCCAGGGCTTACCGTCGATTGGCGTGACGGTGTGCTTCATGAGCTGGGCTTGGCCCTTGGTTCCGAAGACGTGGTCATTGACATCGGACTGACAACCGCCAATCTGCCGGCAAGCCGAAAAGACCTTGGCACCCCCGGGGAATTCCAGAGTACAAGCGAAGTGGTCATAGATGTTGCCGTACTTCGAGTCGGTCCGCACCTGACGACCGCCGACACCCATTGCGGCAATCGGGACTTCCCCCTTGAGAACCCAGTTGGCCTTATCGAAATTGTGGCAATGTTGCTCCACGATGAAATCGCCTGAAAGCCAACTGTAGTAGTACCAGTTCCGCATCTGGTATTCCATCGGTGTCCATTTGGGGTCGTTGCCACGCCACCACAGCGGACCTGTCATGTACGTAATGTGCATGGCCTGAACGTCACCAATGTCGCCGTTATGGATGCGCTTCACGGTCTCCCTTTTGGCCTGGTCATAGCGCCAGCAATATCCCGAGCAGAGACCCGTGCCATTCTTCTTGGCGAGCTTTGCACTTTCGATCACCGAGCGAACACCCGAGGCGTCGACCGCGACCGGTTTTTCACAAAAGACGTGCTTGCCCGCCTCGATTGAGGCACGGAGGTGAATGGGCCGGAACCCAGGCGGTGTGCACAAAAGAACAACGTCCACTCCGCTTTCCAATAACTTCTGAAAACCATCGAAGCCGCTGAAGCACCGCTCCGGTGGCACATCGACCTTGGCCGAGATGTCCTTGACCCGTTTCAGGTTGGTCAAACTTTCTTGAAGCAGGTCCATGAACGCATCGCACATGGCCACCAGTTTCACATTCGGATCGGCCCGCAATGCCTCACGTGCGGCCCCCGTCCCGCGGCCACCGCAGCCCACCAAGCCGATGCGGAGAGTCTCGTTTCCTTCTGCGTAGGCGCTCGGCAGAAATGTTGCGACGGCTGATGTTGCTGCGGTCGTTTTCAGAAAAGTCCGGCGGGTGGAATGTGTAGGCATTGTGAGCCTCGTGGCAATGGGAGGGCTGGAGAGGAATGTATTGTTGCAACCCCGGTATCGGTTGTCACCGTTTTTTCAAACAATCGAAGTGAATTCTACGCTAGAGTCGGCTCGAAGTCTTGCGGTGCAGCACTGTCGAAAGCCAAGGAAAGGTGACGCGTGTCTTCTGGATCTGTGCAACTGGTGTGAAATTCACTCGTTGGCGAAGGATCACGAACCGTAGCAACTGTCGCGCCATTGTGGCCATCAATCGCATGAGCACGCCAAACCGCATCACTTTCGAGGAACTGTCAGGTCGTGGGTTCAACACCACCGGCACTTCGCGATAGGAAACACCGCTGCGAAGCAGTGTCGA
Organism: Gemmata sp.; assembly: GCA_041749835.1. Classification (GTDB taxonomy): domain Bacteria; phylum Planctomycetota; class Planctomycetia; order Gemmatales; family Gemmataceae; genus Gemmata. The sequence continues at coordinate 2,223 of JBGTAO010000106.1, forward strand.
AAGCGTCTCAATGTGGTAGCCGTAGCCGGTGTTGCGGGGAACTTGCCGCGCGAGCCCGACCGGAAAGACATAGAGACTGTGCGCATCCCGAATCGGTTGCCCGGCTACCAAGCGCATACTGAGCGTACACAGGCGTGAAAGGAGTCGCCGGAATGGGGTGCGCGCTTGCGGGTTGGCCCGGTAGCTCACGATCATTTCTGTCTGCCCCACGAGCGCGAACACGGTTGCGAGGCCCGACGGGTGGAACGCATTGTCTCCGGGGACCAATGTGAGATAGGGATGCCGTGCCAGGGAGAGGCCTGTGTGGAACGCCGCACCGACCCCATGGTTGACGGGATGATGCACAACGTGAATGCCAGGAAATCGCGTGGCGAGCCCTTCCGAGACTTCTGCAGTCTGATCGGTGCTTCCATCATTGACGATGATCACTTCGTAAGCGTGCAGGTGCTGATTCGCGGTGGCGATGATCTCTTCGACAGTACTCGTCAGCCGCTGCTCTTCATTCCATGCGGGAACAACGACTGTTAAGCCAGCCGACATTCTTAACCCTCCGTGATTCACGTCAAATCTTACTCTGGAACGCATTAACAGGACAAGCCGAACTGATAGCAGATCGGGCTTGCTCGCTGCCGAAACCAAAGATTACATTCCGCACATTCCGATCGAGGGAGTTCCATCCCGAACGGGTGCAACCTGCAGTGTCGGCGGGTTCGCATCAATGCTGACAGACTCTGGTGCGATGCAATGGAATCGGAGTGCCAAGCGTGACTGAAGGTGATGGCATGTCTCCACGATTATTCACGCGAATCATGCGAAACCATGCGCTGGCTTTGGCGTGCTTGTGCGTCCTCACGATTCTCATGGGGCTTCTCTATGCGACCGATCGGCGTTTGGGGCTCTACCAGTTCGCCAGCACGCGATACCGCTTCCATGCCATTCCCGTTGCAGTGTCCACGCTCTACCACAACCGGCCGCACGATTACACGGCCTATCGAATCCTGGCCCTCAGGTTTCAGGACGCTGGCCGCGACATTGATGATCAGATCCGCGAGGCAGTCCGTGCCCAGCACGACATCGGTGGTGGAACCTACTTCTGGGTGGCCGACGACCGCGGGCTTGCGGACTTCGTCATCGCGTCATTCCGGCTCTTTGGTCCGAGAGTGAAGAGCCTTTCCAAGGGGTACTTTGTTCTCTTCGGCTTCACGCTTGCGCTGTTTGTCGTGGGTTTTTGGCGCACGCCGGTTGCGCTCTGCTTACCCGTCTTTCTCGTGTTGGCCTGGTTGGGTGTGTCGCAAATCTTATTGGTGCGGGTTCCCATGCAGTTCGGGAAAGGTTGGTGGGGCGAAGAGATCTCGCTTTATGAATCGCGCTTGTTTGATGTGCTTTCCTTAATAGCAGCATTGCACCTGGCGATCCTTGCGGCTGGGGGGCTGCGCGTGAGCCGTCTGGCGTGGTTGACGGCTGTACCCCAAGTGGCGGTGCTCGTCTTCCTTTACCATGCCCGTTCTTCCATCGGCTGGCAATACTTGGGGTTGTTCACTCTGATTGGAGCACGTCTTGCGTGGTTGCTGCTCTCCCGGTGGCGATCTTCGGAACCGAATTCGGCCCGCCAACTCGTAAGACCGATCAGCGTGGGTTGCTTGCTGGTGCTTTCGATTCTCGGTTTGAAGCAATACCAACGCGAAGTTTATCACCACGAGTATCTCGTCGATTACGGACAACGCACCTTTTGGCACAACGCCCTGATGGGTTTGGCGTATCACCCCGAATTGCGTCACGAGCTACCAATGGGCTTGTGTGATGATCGGAATGCGGTCGAACTCGTGCTGGCACACATGGAACGCGAAGACCCGGACCTCGATCGTAACCAGTGGAACTGGCAGGCCGCGCTGAACTCGTTGGGCAACCATAATCAGTTCGATTGGGATCGTTACGAGGCAAGTGCGCGCACCATCTACTTCGACTTGTGGCGTGACCGCCCCGAGCAGATGTTCATGTGCTACAGCTATCACAAGCCTTGCGATATCGCACGTCAGTTCCGCCTGCTGGCGAGGCGTTTGTATAGCGGTGCAGGGAAGGGATTGGTTCCGGAGTACCTCATTGGACTTGGTCTTGTGGTCGGCATCTTCTTTGGAGTTATAGCTGTCGCACGGAAAAGCCCCGAACACCAACGCTGGCTGCGCTCGTTAACACGGATCGTCGCGTTTCTGATTCCGTTCAGCCTGATTCCCGGGATTGCGTTCTATCCCGCCATTACCACCGTCTCCTGCTTTTATCTTCTCGTTTCCGCTTGGGTCTGGCTCGTGGCTGCACGATTGGCTGTCGCATTGATTCGGCGCATAGACCAGCCATTGGCAATCGAACACCCCTCGGGAAACAGCTCGTGACGATCGACTTCATCCCGTCCGCAACCATCGCGGTGTCGCTGTTACTGTGTGCCGGATTGCCGGTGCTGGTTGTGCTCTTGTCGCATGGCCCCTGGAAAGTCTCACACCCAGGTCGCCGGTTTCTGGTAGCGACACTGGCGATCGGTGTAGGGTGGGCTTTGGCGATGTGCGTGATGAGCCCGCGGTGGGTTGAGCTGTTGACGGGCGGGCTTCTGTTGGCAACAGCGACTTTGGTCGCGTTCACATGTTGGACACTGATTGCGTGGGGCTTCACACTTTCCATGCTACTGGCACTGGCCCGGGCCGAATGCCCGCTTCAGGAACAATACTGGGTGCAGCGCTATACCGGGGGCCGACCTCTGGAAGCACTGACCCGTGATCGGCTTGGACTATTGGTTAAGTTGGGGCTGGCCCGGGTGGATGATGGGGAGTTGATCTTGAACCTGCCTCGCGGTCGATGGCTCGCTCAGATCACGATGTTGCTACGGCAACTCTTTGGGCTTCCGAAATGATCGGGATCACAGTTGGCATCGGCTGCTTTGTGCTACATGCCATGATTGTGTTGTTGTGGTTACGACAACCTGGCAAGTTCCCGCCAGTTGCTCGGCATTTCGTTAGCGCGTTGAGCACACATCTTGTTGTTGTCATCATCACGGCCAGGTTCCTCGGGCAGCTCGATTACTGGCCGATTGCCGCAGTGAGTGGCTTCCTGGCAGTCTGTTGGCTGTTCGCATTCAGCGCCGTTTACAAATCGGTTTCGTTAAGGGTGTTGACCCAACTCGCCACGCATTCACAACAGCGGCTGCCGCTGGCCAGGATCTCAGCCTGCTATGTGAGGCCCGAGTTCCAAGCCCGTGTCGTGGTGCTCCAAGCAATGGGTTGTGTTGAAGAAGTGCAAAGCGGATTGATTGTCACTGCCAAGGGAAAGCGAATCGCCCGCTGGATTGGGATGATCCAGCGGGCGTGCGGAATTACAACGAGTGGCCTGTATGGCGGAGTTCCCACCCCAGCTTGTACTGGTGAAGCGGCTCCTACTCCAACGCGACAAACCCACTCCAGCACAGCCTACTCGAGTCGTGGGTAGTTCGTTAGCCCACCAACTCCTTGATGACGTTCGCTTTTTCCACGCCGGTCAGCTTCTGGTCCAGACCCTGGAAACGGTACGAGAAGCGATCGTGATCGATCCCCATGAGGTTGAGCGTGGTGGCGTGGAAGTCACGAATGTGCACGGGATCTTTGACAATGTTGTAACTGAAGTCGTCGGTCTCACCGTAGATCGTGCCGCCTTTTGAGCCACCACCGGCCATCCACATGGTGAAACAGCGCGGATGGTGATCTCGGCCATAATTGGTCTTGGTGAGGCCGCCCTGGCTGTAGATGGTTCGGCCGAACTCGCCACCCCAGATCACCAGTGTGCTATCGAGTAACCCCTTCCGTTTCAGATCTTGAATGAGCGCCCAACAAGGTTGATCGACATCGCGGCACTGGTCGGGCATGCGACCGGCCAGGTTTCCGTGATGATCCCAATTGTTGTGGTAAACCTGCACAAAACGTACGCCACGCTCCACGAGCCGCCGAGCCGTGAGTGCG
>JBGTAO010000107.1:0-18159 GCA_041749835.1 Gemmata sp.
GTGAAGTGATCGATCGGGCTCTCGAAGGCAACCGCTTCGCCGCTCGCACGGAGGCGCGGCAATTCGCGTTGCAGATCCAGTTTCGGTGGGCTCAACTCGAAGCGGCGGCGCGCGATCCGCAGTTGCGCAACTGGCTGGCTGCTGGCAACGACCTCCGCGATGATCCCCGGGCGTGGCAGGAACTCGATGACTGGCTCGCCGCTCGCAGGAAACGAGCCGACCGCCAGTTTGATGAGATCAACCGATCATCCGTCTGGTTTGCCGATGATGCCAGTGGCTATCAACGCGGTACCGCACCCACCTATGAATCGCACCGACACCAGTATCGTGGGTTCCGCGATTACTTTCATGGCCAGGGCTACGAACTGGAAGAACGAACCGGCCCCGCGAAGACGATCATTGCTGCCCCGTACCGATCGCTGGTGTTTCGCCGCAAACTCGATTCCGGGGAAGGCTATTGGTCCGTCGCATTCAGTGTGCCGGTGTGGGACGATCCCGATGACCTCGCATTCTGGGCCGAACAGGTCGGGATCGTGGGCATGACGATCGACCTGAAAGGTCGCAGTCGTGTGGCCGGTACGCGTGAACGACTCGCGGTCCTCATCGATACACGCCCCGATGCGACCGGGCGGCGTGGCCTCATCGTGCGCCACCCCTACCTCGAAAATGCTGATACCGGGGCCGATCCGGTTCTCCATTACGCGGAAGACGTGGTGCGCTGGTACGATTCGCAGCAAACCAACTTCCCGAACGAACAGGATTACACCGATCCCGTGGGCGGTGCGTTTGCTGGTACTTGGCTGGCCTCGGTAGAACGGGTGATCGTGCGGCCAGAGCAAGGCAATCCGGTCGAAACCGGTTGGGTCATCCTGGTTCAGGAACGGCGGGACGATGTTTTGCAACCCGTGCGCGATCTTCAATGGCGGCTGAGCTATGGTGGTGCCCTGGCTGCACTGGTCCTCCTCATCGTGGGTGTGCTGGTGTGGGCGGGTACAATCGCTTTGCTCGATGGCGCGCCGAAGTCGCGGGTCACTCGGGTGCTCCGGCGCTGGGCTGGCTTGCCCTCGGTCGGGAGTGGTGGAGCGAACTCTGCGACCGGCACCGCCAGTGCGCGAGGAAGTGCCGGCAGCCTGGGAGGGCGAACCCCGCGTGATGGGGGAAGCACGTCGCAATCGGAAACCGGCAAGGCCAGCACACCAACCGGGTGAGGAACTGCAGTATGCTGCTCATCGCCCAAGGCCCCAACCCCGCGGACACGGTTCGCTGGCCGCTGCCCCAAGATCGTACGGTCGTGTTGGGTCGCGATCGCGATTGCTGGAACGTGCCCTGGGAACGCTTTCTGGCCCATCGCCATGCCGAGATGATTGTGAGGAGCGAACGACTCCGGGTTCGCAGAATCGGTGGTAGCACCAACCCGATCTACCAGTCGGGCCGGTCCGCCGATTCCTTTGAACTGCAGCCGGGCGGTGTCTTCGTCATTGGTGCTACTCAGTTCAGACTGACCGACGACGCTGCCGTTCCAGTGCGACCATTGGCCGAAGTCCGCGAACCAATCCAGTCCCGAACGGTCATGCACCGCGAACTGGATCGCCTGGCCTTTCGCGATGCGCCGCATCGCCTCGATGTTCTCAGCAAACTACCCGATGTGATCTCCAGTGCGGTCGATGATCCCGATCTGTTCGCGAGATTGGGCGACATGCTCCTCGCCGGGGCGCGTCGGGCCGATGCTGTGGCACTCGTGACGGTGGAACAGGTGCTTCACTGGGACCGTCGCCTGGCGGGGGAAGGGTTATTCGAGCCAAGCCGCCGGCTGATCGCGGAAGCGGTAACGAAACAGAATCAGACTGTGCTGCACGTGTGGGGAGCCGACCAGGGGGCTGCGAAGACGAGCCACACCTACACACTCAGCGGCGGCTTCGATTGGGCGTTTTGTACCCCGGTTCCAGGTGATGCGTGTGCCGGTTGGGGCTTGTACGTTGCGGGTCGATTTGCCGGTGTCGAGCCTTCCACGTTGCTGGCACCCTGGGAGACTAACGAACTCCGCGACGATGTGAAGTTCGCGGAATTGGTCGCCGAGATTCTTGGTGCGATCCGACAGGTGCAAGTGCTCCGCGAGCGGCAGGGCGTCTTTCGCCGCTTCTTCTCACCCGGCATCATGAACGTCCTTTCGGGGCAGGATGCGGCTCACGCGCTGGAACCACGCGAAACCGATGTGACCGTACTCTTCTGCGATCTTCGCGGCTTTTCTCGGACTGTTGAAGAGGCGGGGGAGCAACTGCTTCCGCTGCTCAACCGCGTGAGTGCGGCGCTGGGGGTGATGACGCAGAACATCCTACTCCACCGTGGTGTCATTGCTGATTTCCTGGGCGACGCGGCGCTGGGCTTTTGGGGTTGGCCGATCGATCACCCCGGGAAGGCCGAGGATGCCTGCCGCGCTGCGCTGGAGATTCGCCAGACATTCGAACGCATTGGCCAGGATCGTGATCATCCGCTCTTTGGCTTCCGGGCGGGGATTGGCATCGCATCGGGGCGGGCCGTGGCGGGGGGAATCGGCACAACAGAACAGGCGAAAGTCACCGTCTTCGGCCCGGTGGTCAACCTGGCTTCCCGCCTGGAAGGAATGACCAAGTTGTTACGGGTGCCCATCCTGATCGATGAACCCACGGCGTTGGCACTGCGGGAACACACCTCACCCGATGTGCTCCGGGTCCGACGCCTTGCCAAGGTGAAGCCCTTTGGCCTCGGGACTCCGCTTGTGGTCACCGAATTGGTTCCACCTGAGAGTCGCGATGCCCTGCTCAGCCATGCCGATATCACCGCGTACGAACGGGCGCTGGAAGCGTTCCTGGAAGGAGACTGGAACGAGGCTTACAAGCGGTTACACCAGGTTCCGCCCGACGACCGCGGCAAAGATGTGCTGACGGAGTTCATCTTGAAGAACAATCGCACACCGCCCACAGGCTGGAACGGTGTGATTCCACTCGGGAGCAAGGATTAACCACCTGCGTCGGACTTACTTCTTCCCGGTCAGATCCGCGAGCCGGCGCTCGGCCTGCTTGATCCGATCGGCATCGGTATCGTGAGCGATTTCCTCGCGGTACAGTTCAATCGCTTTGGCGCGTTCATTGAGCTGGCGATCATAGATGAGGGCGGCACGCAGGCGGGCGTCGGTACGCGACCCCTTGACCCACTGGAACGAACGCTCGAAGTAACGGGCCGCGCGATCGTACTGACGGAAGGCCCGACCGTCGTAGAGATCGCCAAGCTGATAAGCCACGTCGGAGATCTTGTCCGAATTCGGGTATTTCTCCAGGATCTCGCGAAACAGCAGTTCGGCTCGGCGCTGGTTCAGCACATAGTCATTGCCCAGCCCGCGGCCCTTGTATTCCAGTGCCATCCGGAACAACTCGTTAGCTTCGCGCACATTGACTTTTGCTTCCAGCGAAGGCGGCGGCACATCCTTGACGTCCAGGTTGAAGGACGGCTTGAACATCAGGTGATAGGCCATCAGTTCCTGCTCACTCCACAGCACGCGTTGCTTGTCTCCCACGCGGGTGTAGTGCTCGTAGAGCGCTTTCAAGCTGTTCTCGTATTCCTTGCGGCTGGCCAGGAGTCGCTCAACCAGGTCGATATCGGAAGCTGCGGGTGGTGGGGGTGCGGGGTCGGGGCTAGTGGCCTTCTTGGTATCTGTGATCGGTTTACTGGGGGACTGAGCAACAGCCCAGCCCACGGCACCCAGGCCACCCAGAGACGAGATGAGCAGAACGATACGAACCATACGAGACCTCCGTTTAACCGCAGAGCGGAGTGGGCCAGGCACCCGCTCCGCTCTGCGGTTACGGCTGTCCGCCCGACTTATTCGGTGCTTTCCGGGTCGATGCCCCGAAGTGGCTCATGGCTGCCCGAACCGCGGGAATCGCCAGGGGCGCTTCCCAGGCCCGGGTTACTGCCACTGCCACTCGCACCGCTGACACTTCCACCGGAGCCCGGTCCGGGGTAAGGGGTGTGTGAACCACTCGCACGCTGATCCGGTCGCCCGAAGATCATGCGCCCGGCGGGTGTCTGGAGCACACTGGTCACGACAATCGTGAGATCCTGGCCGATGAATGGGCGGCCTTGTTCGATCACCACCATCGTGCCATCATCGAGGTAGCCCACACCCTGGCCAATCTGGTCGCCGGCTTTCACCACCTTCACGAGCATGTACTCGCCAGGAATGGCGACCGTCTTCATCGCGTTTGCCAGTTCATTGAGGTTGATGACATCAACCCCCTGAAGCTGGGCAATCTTGTTCAGATTGAAGTCGTTGGTCACGACTCGTGCATTGAGCGCCTTGGCGAGTATCACCAGCCGCTCATCGACCCGTATCCGTTCACCCGTTCGCAACTCGGGTACATTCCCATCGTGCATCTGCAGTTCGATCTTCGTGTTCGTTTGCAACCGCTTCAGGACATCGAGGCCGCGGCGGCCGCGGTTGCGTTTGAGTTTGTCCGAGCTATCGGCGATCGCCTGCAATTCCTGGAGCACGAACCGGGGCACGATGAGCTTGGTGTCGATCAATCGAGTATCGCACACATCTGCGAGCCGTCCGTCGATGATTACGCTGGTGTCCAGAACCAAAGGCTTGCCGCCCTTCACCTGTTTGGAAAATTCGACATAAGGGATAATGAAGCGAAACTCGTCCTTGGTCTGGAGAAGCGTTGAAATCGCTACATAGCAACTAATCACGGTAATCAGCACGCGGCCCAGTTGCACGATTTGTGGATTCCCGAATGCGTGCAGCATGATCGGCTCCAGAGCCATCGAGAAGAGCCAGCCCAGGAGTAAGCCCAGCAGCAAGCCGAAGTACACTGCGGAAATGGTGGTGATTTGTTTTTGCCGTTCGCGGACGTCCGTGAACATGACAATTCCACCCACGATCAGGATCAGTGATGGCACAATGATCGCGTTGGCGGTCTCGCCTTGTTCCACGAACAGGCTGGCAGCCACTGCTGCCAAGCCAATCAACAGTGCGAGATACGCCCCGCGTAGCAGCCAGAGTAACATGGGTTTCACAACCTGTAGGAAGATAGAATGATCGCGTGTGAACGCCAGTTGGCGTTCCGCATCGAATGATGATTCTACAGTTCAGACGAGGGCAAAAAAAGACGGCGGTACTCGAGTTGCGCATAGCGATCGGTCATTCCGGCCAGATAATCCCCCACGACCCGCTCCAAACAGTCCAGCGGAGTTCGTGCCGCCGTCACCCAGTTGGCCGGTGGTGGGCCGATCACGCTGTTGGCACCGCTCCAGCGGCGGAGGTGCTTCTCCGGGAGGAGTTCCGGGCTGCGAACGTACTCGTGAAACAGCGATTCGAGCAGCCGTTTCCCGTTCGCCGTCATCCGGAGAACGCGGTGATGCTTGTAGACCCGTTCGCGGAGAAATCGCTCCAAGCCGGTCTTCAATCGTTGCACCTCGGCTGTGAATCCGACTAGCGGTTCGCAAGCCAAACGAACATCGTCCACGCTCCGCACGTTGGCGGCCGTGAGCCGTTGCGCGGTATCTTCCAGCAGGTCTGTTACCTGCCAGGCGAGGAGTTCGCGCACCACTGCGACACGCAGCGGTGGCCCAGATAGCCCCGGCGTGTGCCGCTGCACCCGTGCCTGGGCACAAGTCCAGAACTCGACCTGCGCCAACTCTTCGAGCGTAATGAACCCGAGCCCTAGTGCGTCGTCGGTATCGTGTGTGTCGTACGCAATCGAATCCACGACATCAACAACCTGAGCTTCGAGCAACGCGGCTCCGCAGTTCTGGAACTCGGCACACTCGGGGGCATCGCTGCGTCCACTGTGTTGGACAAACGCCTCGCGCACCTCGAACGACAGGTTCAGCCCCGGGAAGTCGGGATAGCGCTCCTCCAGTTCATCGATGCGCCGTAACCCAAACAGATTGTGATCGAAGCCGCCATATGGCTTCAGCGATGCGTTGAGCGCAGCTTCACCCGCGTGACCAAATGGCGGATGGCCGATGTCGTGCGCCAGGGCAATCGTTTCGGTGAGGTCTTCGTTGAGGCGGAGCCGGCGGGCCACCGTTCGGGCCAGTTGGGTCACTTCCAGCGTGTGCGTGAGCCGGGTGCGATGGTGATCGTTCACCGAGGCCACGAGCACTTGCGTCTTCCCGGTCATCCGGCGAAATGCGGTGCAGTGAACTATCCGCTCACGATCGCGCTGATAGAGCGAACGATACGGATGGGGTGGCTCGGAGTGTCGGCGGCCCAACGAAGCTCGCGACGGCATTGCATACGGAGCCAGCCAGCCGTCCTCGAACGCCTGCCAGTCGGCAGCGGTGAGCGGCGGATGGGCCATTACAGTTCTCGCTGCCACGGTTTAACCGGATTTACGACGCCCTTAAGACGCCCAGATTCTGCCCCACTTCGGTGAATGCCGCGATTGCCCGATCGAGTTGCGCATCGGTGTGTGCGGCAGAGACCTGAATGCGGATGCGGGCTTGTCCTTGTGGCACCACCGGGTAGCTGAAGCCGATGACATAGATGCCGCGTTGGAGCAGTTCATCGGCCATCTTCGTCGCAACAGCGGCGTCGCCCAGCATCACCGGGAGAATCGGCGTTGGCCCGGGCTTGATTATGAAGCCGGCGGCTTCGAGACTGCCCCGTAACTTCTTGGTGTTGGCCTTCAGTTTGGTGCGCAATTCCGTCGCCGTATTCACGAGTTCGAGCGCCTTCATTCCCGCGACCACCAGTGCCGGGGGCACCGAATTCGAGAACAGATACGGCCGCGATCGGTTCCGGAGCCAGTCCACGATCTCCGCACTCGCTGCCGTAAACCCGCCGCTGGCACCGCCCAAGGTCTTACCAAGCGTGCCCGTGATGAGGTCGATGCGCTCGAGCACACCCAGTTCTTCCGCCGCACCGCGACCGGTCGCACCCAGGTGCCCCGTGGCGTGGCAATCGTCGATCCCCACGGCGGCCTGGTACTGATCGGCCAGTTGGCAGATATCCGCGAGCTTGGCGAGATCGCCATCCATCGAGAAGACGCTATCCGTGAAGATCAGTTTGAAGCGGCAACTCTTTGCTTCTTCGAGCTTGGCTTTCAGGTCCGCCATGTCGTTGTGCTTGTAGCGGAAGCGCTGAGCCTTGCAGAGTCGAACGCCATCGATGATGGAGGCGTGATTCAACTCATCGGAGAGGATCGCATCCTGTTCGCTCAATAACGGCTCGAAAAGCCCACCATTGGCATCAAAACACGAGATGTACAAGATGCAGTCGCATTTGCCGAAGAAACTCGCAATCTGCTGCTCGCACCGCTTGTGCACATCTTGCGTGCCGCAGATAAAGCGGACACTCGAAAGGCCATAACCCCAGGCCTTGAGGCCTTCGGCAGCGGCGGCCACGATCTCAGGATGGTTGGCCAGGCCGAGGTAGTTGTTCGCGCAGAAGTTGACGACCTCGCGGCCATTCACCACGATGCTCGACTGCTGTGGCGATTCGATCCGGCGCTCGCCCTTGTAAAGCCCCTTAGTCTTGAGTTCCGCGAGTTGGTCCCGCAAGAAGGCATTCATCGTTTCGGCTGGCATGGTGTTCTCCCGCTTCTTCGCACGTCTTCAAGATTTCAGGTCTGGGGTTGCAGTGGGGGTCTGGATACCCGGTGCGGACCGAGCGTTCTCCGGTGATGTGGGAGCGGTGGTCAGCGCATCAGTCACCACTTCTGATGGTGTGCGGCGGCTGGTCCACCATTTCCAGAGCATCGGAGTGAGCGACAGGAAAACCACCACAATAATGACCTTGTCGATATGCTTGGCGATGGCGAATTCCGGCCCGAACATCTGCCGCAACACCGGGTCGAGCATGTAGCCCAGCATCAACATGCTGGTGATCCAGCCGACGCCGCCCATGATGTTGTAGAAGAGGAACGTGCGGTACTGCATCTTCGCCGCGCCTGCAACGACGGGCACAAAGGTCCGCACGATGGGGATGAAGCGAGCGATGATGATGGTCTTGCCGCCATGCTGCTCGTAAAAGCTTTTGGCTCGCTGTAAGTATTCCTGCTTGAAGAAGCGGCTATCGGGTCGCCGGAAGATCGCTGGCCCCGATTTCGCCCCGATCCAGTAGCCGACGGTATCACCGACAATTGCCGATACAGACAAGGTCAGGAGGAAGAGCAAGATCGGCCAACCCGCGGACCGGGCAAAGATACCCAGGACCACGAGCATGGAATCGCCAGGCAACAGGAACCCGATCAGGAGGCCCGTCTCGGTGAAGACAATGAGGTTGGTGGCGATCAGTGATGGCCACATCGCCCCCGGTGGCTTCAAGGCTTCGATGTAAACCTCGGGGTGCCGCAGGTTCAGCGGGTTGATGAACGTGAGGATCAGGTTCCAGAACTGCGCGAAAAACTCTTCCATGTCGTACCCGCGGGGGTCCAGAAGCGAGCACCCGGGCAACCGGCCCGGGTGACGTGGGGTTAGCGTAGTGGAAAGCGGGCAAGCTGGAAAAGGGCAAACGCGGGGGATTCGAATACCACGAACCCGTTTGCGGAGATTACTTCGCCTTCTTGCGGAGCAGCTTCATGATCACGACGCTTTTGCCGTCGTCCTTGAAGTCCTTGGGCCGCTCGGCCTTCCCGGGGCCTTTGGCGAACGCGATGTTCAACTCGAGCCCCTTGTCCGTTTCGCTGGCCTCGTAAATGCCAGCAACTTGCTCAGCACCGCCTCCGACGGGCATGATGGTGATCTGAGCCGGTTTCTTCGTGGGATCGAGCGTAAACTTGGCGACTTCATCTCGAGTGGGGGTTTTGATGGTAATCGTGTCGCCCTTGATTGTGACGCCCTTCACTTCATCCTTCTTGGCATCGGCCTTACCGGCGACCACCAATTGCACCATCTCGTAGTCGCCTTCTAGCTTTTGGGCGGCGGCCTTGGCATCGTCCTTGTCGTCGGCCACAACGGTTGCCATCGCCAGTGTCAGGAACCCCAGTACTCCGATCAACTGCCGCATGGGAAGCACTCCAGAGGAGGGAACGCGCCACGGTTCGTTGTGGGGCGAGGATCGAATCACTTCTTCTCTTCCTTCTTCATCTTTAGCAACATGGCTGCGTTTTCGGTTTTGAAGTCCTTGGGTCGGTCACCCTTCTCGGTGAAAACCAGTGTGAACTCACCCTTTTCGCTCTTGTAGATGCCCGGGAAGGTCTTGCCTTTCTCGGGGCCTTCAGATGGCGTGATATCGATGCTCTTGGGTGTCTTGGTGCCATCCACCTTGATCTTGGCCTTCTTCTCACCTTCACCCGCAATCGCGATCACCATCTCGTCGCCCTTGATCGTCACGGTCAGCGAATCGGCCAGTTCCTTCGGCCCGGCTTTGCCGCTCTTTTCCAGAGCGAGCACCTTATAAGTTCCCTCGATTTCCTTGAGCGCGTTGTCCTGAGCGAGAACAATGCCGGAGAACGCCGCGACCATCAGACCACCGGATAGTATGAGCCTACGCATAATCATCCTTTCACAAACAGGACAGGGTGGGTACGCACGAAACGCTATTTCTTCTTCAACGTCATCAGCACTGTTTTCGAATTCTGTGTCGTCTTGAAGTCTTGTGGCCGATCCTTGTCCTCGTCGGAGTCTGCCAGACAGATCACCAACTTTTCGCCATCGATCTTGTAGATGCCAACAGAGGTTTTGTTCTTCTCGTCGGTCTTGGTGTCCACAATCGTGAAGTGGGCGGGGTTCTTGCTCGAATCGAGCTTGAGTTCCAGTGAATCTTCGACACCATTCTTGGTGGCGAACATCTTCGCGCCCTCAATGCGGATCATCCGGTCGTTCTCGGATTTGGCGGTGAACATTTCCATCGGCATGGCATTGCCATCTTTCTCGATGCCAACGATGAGATAAGTGCCATCGAGCTTGGCGGTCGCGCCTCCGGTTGGTTCCAGGGCGTCTTTCTTCCCGCACCCCAGGGAGAACACCGAGAGCATGGCCAACAAAGCCACGCTGAACAGAATACGCATCGTCATCCCCTTTGGGAGTGGAATCACAACAGGCGGAAGCCATTGCAAATCAGCCTAAGCCAGACCTGTCGGGAAACCAGTACCGGGGCTCATTTTCCGCACACTTCGTCGAAGACTGTGAAGGCGTCGGCCAGTGCCGCCCGCACGATCACGAGGTGCTCCACCCCCGGGTATTCCTTGTAGGTCAGCGCTTTGGCACTGGCTGCGGTCAAGGTCTTGTTCAGTGAGCGGGCTCCGGAGAGTGCCAACGAATCCTTATCGCCCACGCCAATAAACGTCGGCAGGGTTGCGAACGCATCAAGCTTACTCACACGGCCACCCCCGCCGAGCGCCGCGACTGCTGCGAAGCCGCCACTGCTCGCCTGAGTCATCGCCTGCATGGCTCCCATGGAATGGCCCACCAAGATGATCCGTTTGCGATCGATCGGGAACCGTTCGGCGAGCTTCTCGACAATAGCCATGGCCGGCGACCCTGCTCCTCCGAGGCCAGAGCGCGGGCAAACCAGAATCCAGCCGCGCTTCTCGCACTCTTTCAAGAGTTGCCCCGCTCCGTAGCTTTCGAAGAACATGTTCTCGTCCACGCCCGCACCGTGTAAACCGACGATGATGGGCACGGGCTTCTTGGGATCGAGACCTTTGGGAATGTACATCCGGCAGGCCGCTTCCCGACCAGAACCCAGAGGGATCGAGAGCCAAAACTGCCCGATCTTTTCCGGCGTGAAGAACGGCTTGCCGGCAACCATGCGCTCGGCATTCGCCAGAAAATCGGCATACGGTAAATCGGTTGGTGGCAGGGTGCCTTTGCCGGAAGCCGCACCAGCGATCAAAGCCCCCCGAGCGCGTGCGGTCGCTTGTTCGATCGTGTCGTTCTTGCCCGCTGTTTGCGTGCCGAGCTTTTCCAGTCGTGGCTTCAGATCAGCAATCTGCGAAATGCCGATGATAGTGGGGCTCACACCTTTGACACCATCAACCAGGAAGTAAAGCTTGCGGTCGAGCCCAGGCGATTCGCCCAGTGGTGGCAACGGAACCTTGACTGTCATGGGGAACTTCTCCGGCTTCACCACAACCACGTGCTTTTCGGTGAACCAGAGCCGCAGTTCCACCCCAGATGGGATGTCGCCTTTCACAGGGTAGAATTGCTTGATCGTCACCGCCAATTCCCGGGCTGCCCCGTCCACAACTCGCGTTTCCGGAATGGCGTACAAGCTCCAGGCCCAGAGCGCGTTGCCCGCGGGTGGTGTGTCGGTGTGCAGGGCGTGAGCGGCGAGATCCAGCGTCCGTGAGGCTTCACCCAGTTGGAAGGAAAAGAACTGCGTGGTGACCTTGGGAAGATCCTTGAGGGCTCGCAGTCGCGCGGCCTCGCCTTCGTGCTTCTCCCAGGCTTGCTCGAATGCTTTGAGCCGGCGACCCAGTTCGTAGCGTTCGGGCTGTGCCGAGGTGACCGTCGCAGTCATCAGGATGACAATCATCGCGGGAGAGTTTCGCATAACCACTCCTCGGTGAATCCGACTTGAATCTTGTGCCTTGAAAAAGTTACAACTTTGGTGGGGGAGAATCAGCGCCTGGGAAGGATTCCGACATGAAGCGCTATTTGTGCTGGTTGGGGCTGTTTGCAGTTGTTGCTTTGCCCGATTGGGCCACGGCTTGCCGGCCCATGGCAGCGCCCGTGCAGTTCGCAGAGCCCGTTTGGGTTGTGCCAAGCTGTCCGCCGCCGTTCTACGTGGTCCCGTTCTGCCCGCCGCCGTTGTATCTTGTCCCATTCTACCCGCCGCCGCTCTTTGTTGTGCCATGCTGTCCGTCGTTGCCGATGGTGTTTCCCGGCCCGCGAATCGAGCAGGCACCGAAGATGGCTGCGCCGGGTGTCGCTCCGGCTCCGGGGATGTCCGGCGCTGTTCCCTCAGAAATACCACGGCAGGTGAACCCACCGCCACGACCCCCATCCGTTGAGCAAATCCGTCCGGCCAGCGGGATCACAAAAACGGGCACTCCTTCGCCCAAACCTGAGGTGAAAGCCACGGATCCGGGGCGACCTCCGACCAATCCGACCAAGGAGCCGGAATCGCCGTTCCCAGTGATCGAGATTCCCAAGGATTTGCAGATCGATCCCAAGACCTTACCCATGGAGCCCGCCAAGGGTTTGGACCCGTTGCCGAAGGGTAACCTTCCGCCGCTGGAGTTGCCCAAGGAGCCCGAGTTCCGACCGGCACCGAAGCTCCCACCGTTGGAGTTGCCTCAAGATCCTGCGGCTCCCGCGATTCCCTCACCTGCTCCTCCGCCGCCCAGCAATGCAATTCCTCCGCCGGCCCTACCGATCCCGGAACCGAACAAGCCGGAGTCGCTCCCCTCACTAACGCTTCCACCCGATAGCCCGACCGCACCGGCAAAAGGTTCGACCTCGCGTTCGAGCCCCCTCAACGCTGGTAGTTCGCGTGAACTCAGTGTCAGTGTCTTCCCGGCACATGCGGAGCGCCCGGTGCGAGGCCAAGGTTATCGCACGATCGGCTTTTACAATCACTCCGCACGCGATTTGAAGTTGACGCTGGAAGGGCGAGTGGTGAAGTTGCCAGCCAATAGCTATCTGGAGGCGAAACTTGGCCAGACTTTCAATTGGGCTCACGGCGATCACCCGATCGCGCGGGCGGTCGTTCCCGATGGTGCCAGTGGGCTCGATGTCGTCTTCCGTGAGTGATTACACCTGTGAAGTGAACGGGAGCCTGGAATTCTCAGGCTCGCCTCACTTGTTGGGTTACGAATCGGATTCCGAATCGGAATCGGAGTTGGCAGGCGGAGCGGCCTGAAGGGTATCGTGGGCAGAATGGCTCTGGGATCGCCCCAGGGGATCGGCGCAGACCTGGTACTTGAAGTTCCCCACTTGCAGTTCATCGCCGGGGCGGAGCTTCCCTTCCGAAACCCGGGTACCGTTGATGCGTACGCCGTTGGTGCTGCCCAGGTCACGAATCACGAGGTAGTCGTTCACCTGGGCCAGCACGCAATGCCGACGGGAGACCTTCTTGGAGTTCAGTTGCACATCGCATTCCTCATGCCGGCCAAAAAGCAGGATCGGCTTATCAATCAGAATGCTCGGGCCATCGGTCAGGGAAAGCAGGTGTGCAGCCATGAGTGATCGGTGCTGGGGGGTGGGGATTGAGGAGAATGTAACACGCTCCGGCATCTCCAGCGATTGGATTTGTCAGGTTCTCGCAAGTCGGGATCGGTTTATCCGGAGTTGTGGCCCCGTGCCGTGCTACTCTGCCTAAACAGCGACTCCTGCTTCTGCTACAACAATCGTTATGCCAGACCTCGCATTTCAGCGCTGCATCAATCCTGCGTGCCGCGCGACCGTCGACCTCGCCGATACCGTATTCCGGTGTCCGAAGTGCGGTGGTTTGCTCGATGTCGCCTACGACTGGGATCGCCTTCCGGTTCCACGCTCGCTGGCCGAGTTCGAATCGAAGTGGGTCAACCGCACCGATCCGCTCGATTTCTCTGGGGTCTGGCGCTTCCGTCAGTTATTCCCGTTTGCACCCGATCAGCAAATCATCACGATTGGGGAAGGGCAGACACTCTGCCAGCGAGCCGATGGCGTTGCCGAATACACCGGGATGAACGCGGGGAGGGTGTACCTCCAGTACGAGGGGATGAACCCGAGCGGCTCGTTCAAAGACAACGGCATGACGGCGGCGTTCACCCATGCCCGCATGACCGGGGCCAAACGGGCCGCCTGTGCCAGCACCGGCAACACCAGCGCGAGCCTCGCGGTCTATTGTGCTGCGGCGGGGTTGATGCGTGCAGTCATTTTCATCGGCTCGGGAAAAATCAGCTACGGCAAACTCTCGCAGGCACTGGAGCACGGTGCGCTCACGGTGCAGATCGCCGGCGACTTCGACGATGCGCTCCGACAGGTGCAGGATGTCAGCCGCAAGCTCGGCATCTACCTCGTGAACAGCGTGAACCCGTTCCGCCTCGAAGGCCAGAAAACTGTGATGCTCCGTGTGCTCGAAGCCTTACGATGGCGGGTTCCCGATTGGATCGTGGTGCCGGGTGGTAACCTCGGCAACGTTTCGAGCTTCGGGAAAGCCTTCACCGAACTCCAGGAACTCGGGCTCATCGATCGGGCTCCGCGCCTGGCTGTGGTGAATGCTGCCGGTGCCGACACGTTCTACCAGCTTTACGAGCGGCACGGACTGCGCTGGAACGGTGGGCAGTTCGACCGGCCCAAGCTCGACACGTACATGACCGCGATGGATGCCGCCGATCGCCGCGCCGATACACTTGCCAGTGCCATCGAGATCAATCGGCCCGTGAATCTCCCCAAGGCGTTGCGAGCGCTGGAACGCTGTGGTGGGCTGGTACGCGAAGCGACTGATCAGGAAATCTTGGATGCCAAGGCCAAGGTCGGTGCTGGTGGCTTGGGTTGCGAACCGGCGAGTGCAGCCAGCGTGGCCGGACTGCTGAAACTCGTGAAGGAAGGTGTCATTGCCCGCGACGACACGGTTGTGTGCGTGCTCACGGGCCACGTGCTCAAAGACCCGGATGCCACCGTTGCCTACCACACTGCCGACCCCGCCGTGTTCGAAGCGAAGCTGGGCAAACGCGGCGTCAAGCGTGCTTCGTACGCCAATCGCGCGGTGCAGGTGCCCAACGATCTCGCCGAGATCGTGAAGGCGATCGAACTGTATGCATAAGCGGAGGACGTGGTGGGGTGGATTGAGCTGACCGTGATCATGGCGATGATTGGCTTCAACAGTGTCTTTGCCGCATATGAGATCGCACTGGCAGCCGTTTCACCGGCGCGACTGCAGTTGCTCGCCGACGAGAACCGGCAGGGTGCGCGAGCTGCGGTGTATATGAAGGAGAATGTCGAAGCGAGTCTGTCGGCAATTCAACTCGGGATCACTTTGTTCGGAGCGGTCGCGGCGGCTACCGGTGGTGCGGGTGCCGAGGAAACGATTGCCCCCTGGTTTCAACGTGAGATGGGCTTCACCAAGGGGATGAGTGAGTTTCTGGCCGTGGCGGCCGTGGTGATCCCGCTGACCGCTGTCACCATTGTCGTCGGGGAACTGGTCCCCAAAGTCTTCGCATTGCGGAACAAAGAATCGGTTTGCATCGCGCTCTCCCCAACAATGAAGTGGTTCACGTTTAGTGTGTGGCCAGCGGTATGGGTATTCGAGACGCTGGTATCAAGCATTACCGACTGGGGAGAGCGGCGCTTCCGTAAAGCTACCGGCGATACGAAACCGGAGGCGACTGAGTTGCAGGAACTGCGAGCGGTTGCGAATCTGGCACGTACAAGCCGGTTGATTGGTCCCCGGGAAGAGGGCATCATACTTGGTGCGGCTCGATTGTCTGTACGCCCCGTGCGGGACATCATGCTTCCCGCAGCGGCCATCAGTATGTTGGATGCAAACGCACCGCTGGCCGATGCCCTCACGGCCGCCCATCTGGATATGCACACCCGGTTCCCGGTCACCACCAAGGCGGGAGATCCCCAGTGCATTATTGGCTATGCTAACTTCAAAGACATCGTGGCCGTACTTCGACTGTCGCCGGCCGACCCGTCACTCCGGGGGATCACACGATCGATTCTGTCATTCCCCGAGACGGATAGCATCGCTCAGTGTCTCGAGCAGTTACTGCGAGTGAATGCCCATATCGCTCTCATCCGCAACCCGGCGGAGGCGATCGTCGGACTGGTGACACTTGAAGATGTTGTCGAGGAGTTGGTTGGGGAGATCGGTGATGAGTACGACCGACTTCCGGATCATCTTGTACCATCGGGTGCATCGTGGATCGCCGGCGCTGGCATCACACTTGGACGACTGCGGGATGCAACGGCGCTGAACCTGACAACCGATCCGCAGGTGGTTCCCGATGAAACTCTGGCCGACTGGATGACCAGGCGTTTGGGGCGTGCCCCCCAGGGCGGCGACATAATCAGTGCGGATGGTGTGCGCATCGCGGTTCGCAAAGTTCGCCGTAACCGCCTCTTCGAAGCGCAGGTGAGTCGTTTGTAACACCCTGTCGTTCGCCATGCCGCTTGCTATCTTGCCCGCACCAGGGCAGAGGAATTCGAAATGAAGACTCGCATAGTCATTAACGGGGCGGGTGGCCGGATGGGGCAACGGCTTGTCGCGCTGGCCCAGGAGGATTCCCAACTTACAGTCGTGGCTGCCATCGATGCTGCCACCAGCCCGGCTCTGGGGCGCGATGCGGGTGAACTCGCCGGCGTGGGCTCCATCAGTCTGCCCGTTGTGGCAGAACTACCACTCTCCTGTAAACTCGATTGTCTGATCGACTTCTCGGCTCCCGAAGGCACGATGGCGATGCTGCCGGTATGTGTCACCCGGCAGATCCCCATAGTGGTGGCGACCACCGGGCACACCGCAGTGCAACGAGCCGAGATCGAAGCCGCTTCGCATCAGACGGCAGTCCTGTTCGCTCCCAATATGAGTCTGGTGGTGAATCTGTTGTTCAAACTCACACGACTTGCGGCGGAGGCTCTGAAAGGGAAGGGCTTCGACGCGGAGATTGTCGAGCGGCACCACCGTTACAAGAAGGATTCACCGAGCGGCACGGCTGTCCATTTCGCCGAGATCATCCGCGACGTGCAGGGCGGCCACTTTGTTCATGGCCGCGAGGGGTTGGTGGGGGAACGCCAGCCGGATGAGATTGGCCTGCACGCGGTTCGCGGCGGGGATAACGTGGGCGAGCACACCATCATCTTCACCACACTGGGCGAAACGTTGGAACTGGTCCATAAGGGGCACAGCCGCGATAGCTACGCTCGTGGGGCGTTATTGGCGGCGAAGTTTCTGGCCAACCGCCCGGCCGGCCGTTACACCATGAACGACGTTCTCGGGCTGTGAACAGGTGCTGTAGAAAGCATGCACTCCCGATCGTAACTGGGCTGTAACACGTCACTCCAGCCTGGGAATAGGCCACGCGCTTCCGCTGCTCGCCGCAGTGGGGATCGCGCCGTTCCAGTAATAGGCCCACATGCTTTCTCCCCATCCCGTGATCGCGATACTGTGGCGAACGAACAGTGTGGGCACTCCTTCGAAGTCGTCCAGTTCTTCCAGGCAGCAATCGCTGATCGCCCACAACTCACCTTGCACGGCCAACCCGGCCTGCGTGTCCACGACCAGCCCGGGGTAGGAGCCCAGATCGATCATGCGGTAGCGCGGTTCCGAGACCGCCTCGCCCAGGAACTCCTGATCGGCGATCAGGCGATGGTTTCGCATTCCCCGTTTCAGTGTGCCATACACGAACAAGATTGCCTTTCCCACGACGCTGTTCCCCCGCTACACTTCGTGAACGATCCACTTTGATCTTCAAATGCAGGGCTCTGCTATGCCCACCCCAAAGGTGACTCGCCGGGCCGCCATCCAGGTAGGAGCAACGCTGGCTGCCACGGGCACGCTACCGTTTGCTGCGGCCAGGCAAGCCGTCCCGCGACCGACCGTGGAAGGCTATTCCGATCGCGAGAGCTACGTCTCGGGTGAGGACGTTCAGTTGCATCTTTCGGCATCGGCCCGCGCGACGGCAGTGCTCTCCGTGGTGCGGCTTGGCCCCGGGAAAGTTGATCCCGTTCTCGTGGTTCCGGCCGTAAAGGTCGAACCACAACCCATCCCGAAGGATGCTTCGTCGCGGGGTTGCCGTTGGGGTGTCTCGACCCGCTTTCGCGTGGGCCCCGACTGGAAATCGGGATACTATCGCGCCCGCTTGGAGCGCGATGAACTGGGGCAATTGCAACCCCTGGGAACTGTCGACTTTGTGGTCCGCCCGCGAGTTCCTGGGCAATCGTCCGAGATCTTGTTGCAACTGAGCACCAATACTTACAACGCGTACACCAACTGGGGTGGGTACAGCCTTTACTCCTACAACGGCCGTCACAAGGTGCAGGGGCGGCGGGTCTCGTTCGATCGCCCGCAAGCCACGCAGTTCCCACAGTGGGAAGAGCCGTTCATTCGCTGGGCCGAGTCCAACGGTTACACCCTGGACTATTGCGCGAATTCGGATCTCGAGTTCCACCCCGAGTTGCTCCAGCATTACAAGCTCGTGCTCAGTGTGGGGCACGACGAATACTGGTCCGCACCCATGCGCGATCATCTGGAGGCGTTCATCGGGAAGGGTGGGAATGTGGCCTTCTTCAGCGGCAATACTT
>JBGTAO010000108.1:0-13322 GCA_041749835.1 Gemmata sp.
ACCTTGAGGACATCGCGCTCACGCTGACTCATCTCCACACGGTTCCGGGCTTGTACCTCGATCATCTCGCGTCCCCTCGGCCTGAGCGAAGAGGACACTTCTATCGAGTTAACACCGGACATTTCTATCGGGGTTCAACACAGTGGGTGTAGCCAAGTTCTCTGGTGGCGGAGAGTTATTCCTTATTTGAGTTTGTTGAATCGTGTCGTTTGGACAACTGGAGCACCTGGATATCGTGCTATTGAGGTTCCGCGAGGTGCTGAAAACCGCTGTTCGCTCGTCGAGGCTCTTGCTACGCTCCACGACCCAGCAGTCGAAGCGGTCGGATCCACCTGTTGCCCGCCGCGACTCACGCCAGCGTAGCCATAGCTGCACAAAGAATGAGTTCTATCCCTGTTACTTCTTACCTTTCTTGGGTGGTGTTGGTGTGGCTCCGGGTGTTGCCAGTGCGGTCTGTTTCTCGAATTCCGTTTTCCACTTGGCAGCCAGATCGCGAACTCGCTCCGGGAATTCCTCTGCGCGGTTCTTCGACTCGGCGCGATCGGTATTCAAGTCGTAAAGCTCCCACGGCGAGTTTGCACCTGCGGCAACGATCTTCCAATCTCCATCACGTAAGGCACGATTGCCTTCGTGTCGCCACCACAAGGGCTCGCGTGTGATCGCTTGATCCTTCTTCAGAAGTGGTACCAGGCTGACACCCGGGGCTGCCGGGATCGGAACCCCTTCCCATTGTGCCGGGCGTTTGGTCCCCGTCACTTCCAGTATTGTCGGGAGCAAATCGATGACGTGCCCGGGTGTGTTCCGGACCTCTCCGCGGGCAACAATCCCCTTAGGCCAATGCACAATCAGAGGCGTCGCAATACCACCTTCATGAACCCACGTTTTGTGTCGGCGAAACGGTGTGTTGCACAGGCTGGACCAACCCGGACCAATACTCAGAAATGTCGTGGCCGATCCGGGTTTCGCATCGGGGTCGTGTCCGTCACCGCGGACCATGATTTCAGCCGAGGCACCGTTATCGGAGAGAAACAGAATCAGCGTGTTATCCAGAGCCTTCATTTCCCGCAACCCGGCGATAATCCGGCCAATTTCTTGATCCATTCGGTCAACCATCGCTGCATGCACCGCCATCTTGCTCGCCTGAAACGCTCGCTGTTCCTTCTTCAACTCATCCCAGGGTAACGGGCGATTCAGTTCCAAAGGTCCGAGTTTCTTTATGGCATCCGGGAACGCATAGGGTGGGCCAATCTCCCGTTCCACCAGCGACAGCCCAGCCCCACCAATCCCGAGCGATTGCATCCGTTTCCAGCGTTCATCCCGCAGTTGATCCCACCCGGGCAAGTATGTCTTCCGATATCGGGCGATGTCTTCCTCCGGTGCCTGGAGCGGGAAATGCGGTGCGGTGAACGCCACGTAACTGAAGAACGGTTGTTGTGAATACTTTTGGGAATGGTCCTGGAGACATTTCAAAGCGTGATCGGCGATCGCCGTGCTGGAGTAGTACTTGGCATCGGGTTCAACAGGTGGAAGTGGCTTCCCATCTTCGAGATGATTGCGTGGCGCGAAATGCCGATCATGGTCTTCCAAGCTGAAGGAGCGATCGAAGCCGTTATTCATAGGCTTGCCATCCACGTGCCACTTCCCCGAGTGATACGAGCGATAACCTGATGGCTTCAAGTAATCCGGGAGCAGCCTGGCCCAAGTTGGTCGGACACCCTGGCCACCGCTGACAATTCCGGGCACGGTGTCGCGACGAACCTGTTGCGGGTAATACCCGGTCAGAATCGAGGCTCGCGTCGGCCAGCACCGGCCCGTGTTGTAGAACTGGGTGAATCGGAGGCCATTCTTGGCAAGTCGATCGAGGTGCGGAGTGGCGATCTCAGCGCCATAGCAGCCGACATCGGAGTAGCCGAGATCGTCCGCAACAATCACCAGGATGTTCGGGCGAGAAGGCTCGGCTGCGCGGATGGCAGTGGGCAACAGAATTGCCGATACACCAGCCAAGATCGCGTACGAAGAAAGGCGGGACATGATTGCATCTCCTCAATTGAGCGGTCGAGGAGAGCATAAACCAGAACGCAGACGATGGCAGCGCGGAAAGGATCTCAGCACCGACGCGGCTTCACCTTTTCGAACATCAATTGCACGAGTTGCTCGAGCAACTCCAAATACTCAGTACCGGAGATTTCCTTCACCTGACATATCAGGCGACGACGCCGTTCAATCAGGTCGACGCAGTTTTCGACACCGAGCTTTTGAAGCGGCCCCATGGGCTCCTGCATTCCTAGCAGTTCCTGGATCTCCTCAGGAAGGAGAGCCGCTGCTCGATCCCGATTGCGTTCGATCCAGTTGACCAGATCCGGCAACGCGGCCCGCTCGTAGAGAAGCTTCAGTGCTTCCTCATCGGCGGGTGGCTTCCCGTGCATGCGGGGCAACAACCGATCCAACGGCAAATTTCGCAATTCGCTGACGGTGAGACCCAGTGCTTCGGAGCACTGGCTGACGGTCGCGTTGCGTAAGCGCCGTTTCGGACCACCGTGCAGGATCTGCCGCACTGTGTGGCGATTTAACTTCGAGATGCGGGCGAAGTCTTCCTGATTCCAGCCCCGCTCCTCAACTAGCCGCGCTATCTTGTTAGCCAGTTCTGTGCCTGGCCCCGACGTGACCGCGTTCATCCGTGTGCTCGCTTCCAGGCACCGCCCGGTGCCTCACCCGACGCCCCCGATCTTGACCACCGTTCACAATACTAATGTGGTCTTGATCGGTTGGAAGCGCGGACTGCAAACAGTTCTCAAAAAAGTGATCGCAGGGGGCGTTGAAGTGCGAATGTCCCCTGCAACTGTCGAGAAATTGGACAGACTGTGAGCTAATCTGACCTGTTCACCGGAGCATTCGCCGCGACTAGCGGCTCGGTCCGCTGTTGCGAACCGGTACCGTGTTCACGGGCCCAAGGGGCTTGGTGAGGGGAATAACTTGGGGTGGAATCGGGGGAATGCTCGTGGTGCCCGAGTTACCTTCTCCCTTCGGAGTCGTCTTAATCGGATCGGGAATGGTCTTGGGCATCTCTTCCGGAGTAACCGCTTTTGCGGGAGCCGATCCAGTTCCGGATGTTGGGCTTGGCGCAATTGTATTGATCGTCGGGTTGGAACAGGGATTGCAACAATCGCTCGACTTTTTCCCGCAGCGGGCCCGGAGCTTATCCCACAAATTCGGAGCGCTGTATCGCTCGACGCCACAACCACACGGTGCCGTCACTTTTGATGCACAACCGCACCCACCACTGTTACTTCCCAGTCGAGCTTTGATACGATCCAGAAAGCCGACTCGCTCGCTCGCCCCGCAACACGCATTACTCGCTGAGTGCTTGCCGTGGGCAGCAGAACTCCCACACGATTGGCAACCACCCGCTTGTACGATTGCCGGCTGGGCACGTTCACCCCAACCGGCGGGAACAACGTCGCCGCCCACACCGAGCACAGTGGTCATGACGAATAGTACGGAATTCACGATCGAGTACCTCCCTGTAACGGAACCAAATACAGGCCTTCTTGGCCACTGTTTCTCCAATCGTCTGCTGACGAACTGTTGGTGAGACTCCTGATACCAGATTCCCGGAGTTGTGTGTTCGTAGCAGGCGGAAACGACTGTCACGCGCCTCCTGCTGGTTAGTTGAGTCACTCGCAACAGTTCACCGTTTCCGGCAATGCGATTTTCCCGGTTATCGGGATAGCACAGTAGGATCGGGCAACGCCTGTCGTAGTTCTCGCGCGGTTCCCGGATCAGTTGGGCTTGTCTGAATTGCGCCCACAGTCCTAAATGAGATCACGACGATTGCGAACACGTGAGCTGGTCGATAACGGATGTGGTTGCAAGCCAGGTACAGGGCATAGGTGTGTCACGAGTAACGAAAGTTTGGCATTTGCAGATGTGCGATTCAGTCGCATCGAATCGCCTGGCTCAAGCCGCACGAATTTCTCCAGTCGTTGCCCAACTCCTCCTCAATCGGGGAATTCAGGAGCCACGAGCCGCACAGCGATTCTTGAACGCGCCACTTGCGGACCTGGTCTCCCCGGGAGAGTTGCCAGGCGTCACGGAGGCAGCCGAACGGCTCACTCAGGCGGTTATCAGTAAACGCAAGATTTGTGTTTATGGCGATTACGATGTCGATGGTGTGACTGGTACGGCGATCTTGCTTCAGTTGCTCGAGCGTGTTGGCGCGATTGTCGAGTTCCACACCCCCTTGCGCCTCTCAGAGGGGTACGGGCTGAACAGCGAGCGATTACGCGAGCTTCACCGGAGTGGCGTTTCGGTTGTGGTGAGCGTGGATTGCGGCATCGCGAGCATGGCCGAAGCTGATGTTGCGAACGAGTTGGGCCTGGAACTGATCATCACCGATCACCACGAGATGAAGACCGGCCTCCATGGTCCGTTGTTGCCAGCAGCGACCACGTTGGTGCATCCGCGTTTACCGGGCAGTACCTATCCTTATGGCGACATTTCCGGTGCGGGTGTTGCATTCAAGCTCGCGTGGCAAATTGCCCAACGAGTTTCGGGTTCGGAAAAGCTCCCCACGCCACTGCGCGAGTTCATGCTCGATGCCGTGGGGCTGGCTGCCCTTGGCCTTGTTGCGGATGTCGTTCCGCTTCGAGATGAGAACCGAATCTTCGTGCGGCACGGGCTGGAGCGCATCCGCACCCACCCCACGATCGGCTTGAAAGCGTTGCTCGCTGCCGCTGGGTTAAAACCCGAGCAAAACCTGACCGCGGAAGATGTCGGCTTTCGGTTAGCACCGCGTCTCAATGCGGCAGGTCGCCTCGGTTGTGCCCGGATGGCGGTCGAATTGTTAACGACACATTCTTTGAGCAAGGCAGCCGAGATCGCACGATTCCTGGAAGCACAGAATTCCGAGCGTCAGGCCAAAGAGCGGAAGTCGACCCAGCAAGCCAAGGAAACAGTGGCCCAAGAGCATGGCAACCTGCCCGCAATTGTTGTGAGTTCCGAAGAATGGCACGCTGGGATCGTCGGGATTGTGGCGAGTCGGTTAGTCGAACATTTCGGTAAACCCGCACTGGTGATCGCAGCACCAAATGGTCAACCCGTAGCGACCGGGAGCGGGCGTAGCATTCCCGGTTTGGCGCTCAATTTGGCGCTGCAGGCGTGTGATGAACTGTTGGAAGGTCATGGTGGTCACGCTGCTGCGGCAGGATTCAAGATCCGTCCGGAGTTGATCCCGGCCTTTCGGGATCGCTTGAATGCCTATGTCGCCAATCACTTTCCTGGTGGTTCACCCGCGCCGTGTTTACTGTTGGATGCGGAAGTGCCGCTTTCCGCGATCACATTTGGATTGATGAAGGATCTGGCCCGGCTGGAACCTTATGGTGCAGGCAACCCCAAACCGCGCTTTCTGGCAGCAGGTCTGAAAGCGGAAAGCGCTCGCCTGATCGGGACCGGGGAACAGCGAAAGCACCTCGATTTTCGCGTGCGCCAGGGCGATACCTCGTTGCGTTGTGTCGCCTGGAATATGGCCGATCGTTTGGAAGAGTTGATGTCCGCGGATGGTGATTGTTGTCTGGCGTTTGTTCCGCAGATCAACGAATGGAATGGGCAACGAAAAATCGAGCTTCAGGTCGCTGACCTGAAGCCCGGAAAGACTGCCACGTTGGAGTGATTCTCATCCGAATGCCGTGCACGCTCACTTCATGTTCTGCATCTTCTTCTTGATCACATCGGCGTGTTCCTTCCAGGGTTTGAGCAGGTTCGCGTAGTTCTGCTCTTCACCTCGTTGGCGGAGGCCGACATTGAGCCCGCCGAGTGAAGGAATCGGGAATGCAGACGGATCAAAGAACGCTAGCAAGTTCCCAAGTGCTGCCTCTCGCACAATGATCAAGTCGTGGTTAAGTAATTCCACCAGCTTGTCTACCGACACGACATCACCAGTCGCTGCGGATGAATAACCTCGCAACAGATGAGCGATCAGATCAGCTTCATCTTCGGGGAGTTGTTTCTTCGTCGTGAGCACGTTGCAAAGCACGCTGGTATTGGCTCGCTCCTGGCCGATCCACCCACTGGTGGCAGCGATGGCGGCTCGCCGTGCGAAGGGGCGTTCTGTGTTCGCCATTTGATCGCAGAGGTTACTCACGATCTGAACGGCATCCGTGCTGTCGGCGATTGCCGCGTAGGCATAAATCGCAAATTGCACGGCGTACTCGGCAACCTCAAGTTGGAAAGGAGTTGGGTTAGTGGTCAATGGTAAATCGAGAGCGTTCATCCGCCCTTCCAGAAGAACGCGAATGCCATCATTCTGCGCCAGCCGTGCCGTAGTGTCGGCAAGGGCTTTCTGAATCGCGCGACCGCGTTCATCCACTTGCAACACGATGCGTGAGATTGTGGGATCACCTTTGGGCACCGCCTTGGGATCGCTCAGCACGCCCGTCTTGCTGTCCCAGGTGATTTCGGTCCAGGCCGGGAGTGCATCGAACTTCTTGAATCGTCCGGGAACTGCGAGATTACTGGTGCCACGCAAGACTGCCAGCTTGGCGCGAGTACGCGGCAGTTCGCCTTCATTCCGCGAGTAAAGCGAACCAGGAACAAACGCTGTGACAGCCTGAGCCATCACTTCAGCATTGGCCGGAATCGAAAGATCCCAGGTCTCGGTGGCGATTCGAACACGTACCTTGACGCCACCTGGCCGAATTGTCGTCAAGTAAACTCGACCTGCTTCCAGTGTCATATCCGCATCGAAGCCGGCTGCTGGCGGGTGGAACACCACACGTGATTGCAACACT
Source organism: Gemmata sp. (assembly GCA_041749835.1). Classification (GTDB taxonomy): domain Bacteria; phylum Planctomycetota; class Planctomycetia; order Gemmatales; family Gemmataceae; genus Gemmata. The sequence goes on from JBGTAO010000108.1 coordinate 6,786, forward strand.
TCGACTGGAACTTGCTGCGGCACATTCCCCCACAAATACACCGTCACCCCGGTATCCAGTCGAACTTCCGCTTTGTAGCCAGGCAATGCCATGACCGAATCGGAAGCCAGAATACCAGGGTCACCAACATCAGCTCGAATCCAGGTGGCCCCGGCCTCGGGGCCACGTGTGACCACCAGTACTTTATCAGTCTCCAACCGGCCGATTACCTCTCGGCCAGGCATTGGCTGCTTGACCGGATCACCCAGACCGGGACCAGGTTCGACCTTGGGGTCTTCCTTGGGATTCAGCGGGTCCACCTTGGGGTCTTCGGTGGTTTTGGTCGGCGGCTTCCCAGGTTCAGGGGTCGTTCCGATCGGTCGCGGTTCTGGAGCAACTATCGGTGGATCTGTAGACTTGGGAATCTCGGCCAGCGCGACGGAACCTGGCAACGATGTTTCCGGCCGCTCCGGTTGCGAGTGGGGTAATGCCATGAGCACGGCCAAGGCCAGCATGGCCAGCAACCCCGCAGCGACACCGAACATGGTCGCTCGACTGCTCCCAGCGTCTGCCGACTTGTACGGTTTCATTCCGAGCAACAACGCAGCATCCGGGTCATCAGTTTCAGCGCGGTGTGGAATTGGGGGGATCAAGCCTGCAATTGGACGGGCCTTTCCCGGTCGTCGGTTGGGATCAGAGGCCGGAGCTTCAACCAACTTATACATGCGCTGATTCGCAGTCGGCGGGACACGCACCGGCTCGGTCAGCACCAGGGTCAGAATTTGATGGCACGCTGCAACTTCCGCAAGATGCACGTCCGATTTGAGACAGATCTCTTCCAACTCCCGGACGTGCGGGCCTTCGAGCGAATCGCTGAGATATTCGGCGACGGTATTGGGATCGGAGATGTCGTCTTCAGGCCCAGTGGCCACGGGCGAGGTCAGTCTCCGGCGGCGGGTGATCACCTTGATCCGCTCAATCAATTGTCGCGCTTCTTCGCTTTCGGCAACCTTCTGGCCAAGACTCCGTGCCTGCTCAGGCTCGAGTGTGTCGTCAATGTACGCAAGCAGCGTTCGGAGAGTCAGGCGGGGCATAAGCGGTCCTCGAGTGGAATCCACACAACCAATAGTGGGGTGAGCTAACCCCATCCGTGCAAGAAAAGAAGTATTTCGCAGAATTGTGCAATTACTCGTGGGCCACCTGGGCCAGAAAGGATCAGGTCACCGCGTGACGGGGCTCGCGCGAAGCATTACCATGATGCATTAAGGATGGTCAGTGTCGCTCACAATTCGACTTTCTGGTGATTCATGGCACGCAACGTCTTGGCATGCCTTTTCGTGTTCGCAATCTGCGGAACGGTCTGCGGTGAGGAACCGCACGCAGTATTTCGTGCAGGTGCCTATGCACAGGATATCACGCCCACGAAGTTCCCGATTTCCGTGAATGGTGGGTTTTCCGATATCAAGGCGAAGTCCGCTCACGATCGCCTTCATGCACGCTGTTTGGTGCTCGATGATGGCACGACCAAAGTTGCAATCGTGGTGGTTGACAGCTGCATGATTCCCCGCGATCTGATCGCCGCCGCACGAGCAATTGCTGAGAAACAAACAAAGATTCTGGCCAAGAACATCCTGATCTCGGCAACGCACACGCACACAGCTCCCACGTTGGCACCCACATTTCAAAGCAATCCGGACCCAGACTATCGCAAGTTCCTCGTGGAGAAGATCGCAACGGGAATTGAGAAGGCGAACACGGCGTTGGCTCCTGCCAAGGTTGCGTGGGCGGTCGGTCAAGAACCCAAGCAACTCTTTAATCGTCGCTGGAAAATGAATGACGGCGTTCTGAACACCGACCCATTTGGGGGGACTCGCGATCTTGTTCGGATGAACCCCCCACGGCAGAGCGCCGATCTTCTGGAACCCGCCGGGCCTGTGGACCCTGCTGTTACCGTGCTTTCTGTGCAGTCGCTCGAGGGTAAGCCATTGGCACTCTTCGCCAACTACTCACTGCACTACGTGGGAGATTTGCCACCGCTCTCGGCCGACTACTTCGGCGTGTTCGCCGATGTGATTAGTCAGAAACTTGGCGCTGGGCCACCGTTCATGGGGATGCTCTCCAATGGCACCAGCGGTGATGTGAACAACATCAACTTCAAGGAACCCGCACCCAAGCTCAATCCCGGTGAGCGCTCGCGGTTGGTAGCGGACGCCGTGGCAGATGCGGCGATCAAAGGGCTGGCCAAAAAGGACTACCATTCCCAAGTTCGTCTGGGAAGTTATGCACTGGAACTGCGATTGCCGGTCCGAAAGCCGAACGCAACGGAGTTGCAACGAGCTCAAGCAATTCTGTCGAAAGCACAGGGGCGAGTGCTGAAGACAAGCGAAGAAGTCTATGCCAACGAGACGACCTCGCTCGCCAAGTACCCGGACACAGTCGAAATCGAGTTGCAACTCATCCGTGTTGGGGAACTCGCGATTGTGGCGATTCCATGCGAGGTCTTTACCGAGATTGGTCTGGAGATCAAGAAACTCAGCCCCTTCACACCCACGTGTGTCGTGTCGTTGGCAAATGGTTACAACGGGTACCTGCCCACTCCAGCTCAACATACGTTGGGTGGTTACGAAACCTGGCGAGCACGGTCCAGCTATCTGGGAGAGAAATCGTCTGAAGAGATCGTGAAGGGGGTCGAGCAACTGTTCCGAGTTGCGAGCACCGAGAAATGACAAGGGCCGATCGATCGCCAGACGCTGAGTGGAGCAGATCGTCTGCAACCTCCTCAGGCCATCTTGCGACCGACCGGCCCAGAGCGCGGGTTCCGGTCCGCGCTGTGCCTCTTCTCCATCCAGCCCCGTGAGCATTCACCCTTGCTGGTGGGAAACATTATTCAATCAGCAAGAGGTGTGCCACACAGTAGAAATCGGTTTCTGCCACGTGCCGGGCACCCCTGCCAGCGTGTAATTCGGGTCAAGTGGAAAAAATGGGCTTACAATCGCCCGATTGGCGGTAGCTTTTACAAGAAGTGATCAATTACACTGGCAAAAACTTCAACCGGTGTTGATCAGAATGACACGCACGTCCATGACGTTGGTCCCCGTCAAACCGGGCTTGATCAGTGCGTTGCAGTTGTTGAACAATGGATACGCATCGTGCTGCTGAAGATGCGTTACCGCCGATAGCCCAAGCTGTTCGAACTGGCGCAACACGGCAAGATCGGCCACGGCACCTGCGGCATCGGTGGGGCCGTCTTCACCATCGGTTCCCCCACTGAGAATCGTCACACCGGGGAGCTCCCGCTCTCCCAGCTTCAACAACATTGCCAGTACGAATTCCTGATTGCGTCCGCCTTTGCCGGGGCGGTCATTCAAAGTGACGGTCGTTTCACCACCCAGTAACACACAGACTGGGGGGGCTAACGGAATCGACTGATGGCGGATGCTCCGCACGACACCGGCCAGTGCGATTGCCATCTGCTGTGTTTCACCTTCGATGAAGGCTCCCAGATCCAGGACCCGATAACCCAACGACTCCGCCGTTCGCTTTGCGGCATTGAGAGCGATTCGATTGCTACCAATCACCCGGTTGACCACGTGGCTGGGCAGCAATTTTGGCGTCTCGGGAATCAACCCCTGCGAGCCCGCTTGGAGATGCTGAATTGCGGAGTGTGGGATACGATCCAGTAACTTGTGCTTCGTGAGAACCGCAATCGCATCTGAGTATGTCGATGGGTCGCTTGCGGTCGGTCCGGAAGCAATCACATCGAGCGGATCGCCGACCACATCCGAGATGATGAGCGAAAGCAGACTCTTGCCGCGAAAGTACCGGGCCAGTTGTCCACCCTTGACTCGCGACAGGTGCTTCCGCACGCAATTCATCTCGTCGATGGTGACCCCTGCCCGATGAAGCAATTGCGTGACGAGCTGTTTATCCGCCAACTCCAACCCGGCAGCCGGGGCCGGCAACAATGCGGAGCCGCCACCAGAAAGCAAACAAATCGCCACATCTTCTGGACCCGCGGACTCGAGCAACTCGATCATCTCATGGGTGCCCTGTACCCCCGCTGCGGTTGGCTCGTTCAAGCCTTGTGGCCGCGCAGTGTGCAGCCGAATTCGAGAGAGTGGTTGAGCAGTACCTTCGGGGATATTGACGACACCGACGAGCTTGTCGAGTTGTTCAGAAAAGGTGGCCTCGACACCGACAGCCATTCTGGCCCCGGCTTTCCCGGCCCCGACTACCAGGATTCTCTGCGCACTCTTGAGTGCTTGCTCGGATGCGAGGGCCGCGCGAACCAGTGGCTCGGGCCGAACGGCTTCGACCGCCGCCTGCCAGATTGCGAGTGCCTGTTCACGATACAGCACGCTACTCATGGACGCAGAGGCCCTGCCGATTCCGATCCCGTGTTCATCGAGAAACTGTGTCAACAGAAAAGGCTGCAAGGTGATGGCCTTGCAGCCTTTGATTGAGAGCCGCCTTAGGGATTTGAACCCTAGACCCCGGCTTTACGAAAGCCGTGCTCTACCACTGAGCTAAGGCGGCAATTCTTCAGCAACCCGACCCACGTTGCTCAGGATGTAGATTATCCGCGAGCCCATTTCTGACAAGCCCAGGCTCCGCGTGAACCCATCCAAGGTGTGATCGCGTTACCGCCAGCGGAAAATCCGAAGTGCCACCACATACGAGAGAATTCCCCAGGTTCCGAGCACGAGCAGCGGGTAAGGCAAGACCTCCCAACTGGCACCCTCGTTCATCACGGCCCGGAGCGAATCGATCAATGCCGTCAGCGGCAGGATTTGAATCAGTGGTTGGACTGTGTCCGGGAAGCGCGCGGCCGAGAAGAACACGCCTGAGAGGACGTACATCGGCAACATCACGGCATTCACTAACCCCGCGGCAGTTTCCAGAGTCTTTGCCCGGCTCCCAATCAGTAATCCGATGCCAGCGAAGCACACTGCACCCAGTAGCACCAGGCAACCAAACACAACGAAGTTCCCACGGACCCGCGTCTCGAATATGAGATACGAGAACCCCAGTAGGAGCGTTACGTCGATCAGGGTGAAAACCAGTCGGCTTACCATCAAGCTCAACATGAAGTCTGACCGCCGCATCGGGGTGGCCTGGAACCGCTTGAGTAGTTTTCGGACTCGGAGATCAGTTACCGCAAATCCAACCCCGAACAGACCACCTCCCAGCAGATTGATTCCGAGCAATCCTGGAATCAAGAAATCGATATACCGCCCGCCCGGCTCACTCAGGGCTCGTTCGGGAGCACGAGGAATACCAGGATTCGCAGCCTGGAGGAGTGCTCGATCCACAGCATTGCGGGCGAGAACGCTCTCGGCTCGCGTTTGGTCGTAAAGGTACTCATACCCTGGTGGAGTGCCCGTTTGGGGAACCACGATCAGGTCCGCTTTGGAGGATCGCAGACGAGCCCGCGCTTCCGCCTCACCCAGAAGTTCGACTTTCAGTGAAGGGTCGAGTGAAAGTTGATCGCGCAGTTTCTCTGCAGCTTTGGGCAACTTCGCATCCAGTTGAATGATGATGGCGGATTCGGCCACTGGCCGTTCCCGGAATGCCATCCCGAGCGCGAACGCCAGGATCAACGGGAACCCATACACCCAGAACAGTGCAGCGGGCTCACGATAGAATTCGCGGAAGCGTGTCAGGATCAACTGCCAGAGTGGAGACATTGAGTGTGGGTACCACGAAGGAAAGAGTTGCGAAATGTGACGGTGGATGGCGATCCGTGCGGGGAACCCTAATGTTTAGTCACCATCGCGAAGGTGTCTGCCCGTCAGGGTCACAAACACGTCTTCCAGTGTTGCAGTCCGAGTGGTCAGGCCCGAGAGCGGGATACCACGCGATTGGACCAACTCCAGTAATGCCAACATGGCACGGTGCGGCTCGCCGACACTGAGCGTCCAACCATTCTCTTGCGCTCGAACGGCACGAACGGTGGGGAGCGTCCCCAGTCCCGCAGCATCGAGTTGGGCGGGATGCTCGGTATCAATCAGCACCTCGATCACGTGTTCGCCGCCCGCCTGCTGGATCAACTCCGCAGGAGTGCCCAGTGCGATCACCTGACCATGATCGATAATGGCCACACGATCACATAGCCGCTCCGCTTCGTCCATGTAATGCGTCGTGATAATCACCGTTCGCCCTCGTTCCTTGAGTTGGCGAATCACGTCCCATAGCGAGCGCCGGGATTGTGGATCGAGACCGGTTGTGGGCTCGTCTAAAAAGAGGAGTTCTGGTTCACCGACAATTGCGGTGGCCACGGCCAGGCGTTGCCGCTGACCGCCGGAAAGCTTCTCGACGTAACTCCGCGATTTTTCCTGCAAACCCACTGCCCCAATTGCCTCGTCGGGTGTTAACCCTTCCGAATAGAAAGAACGAAACAGCGTTACGATCTCCCGAACCGTGAGCTTGTCGGACAGTCGGGTTTCTTGAAGTGAGATACCGATTTTGCGGCGAATGGCGTCGTCATCATGACCCCAACGGAGGCCCAGAACTTCGACCTCACCCGCGGTTGCATCGAGTAATCCTTCGATAATCTCG
>JBGTAO010000109.1:0-3050 GCA_041749835.1 Gemmata sp.
CCACCGCCGCCCACGATGACCAGCGTTCCCTGGGGAACATCGGGCTGGGGTGGCACGGCTGGCGGGAACGGCTCCTTGGCGGCGCGGTTCGCGGCCGCACGCCGCAGTTGCACCAGATCGAGCAACGTACCAGCCTTGAACGCCTGAGCGCTCGCGGGCTTGCCCGCCCCACGGGCCAGGCAGACGGTGACAGTCGATTCCCCGATCACCCGTGCCTGCCGACCCCGAACAACCAGAGCCGTGGCTTCGTCGATGCCCAATCCCACACGAGCGGGCTCTTCGGCAATCATGCCTTCGAGTCGCTTCTGCCGATTGCGGGCCACGAAATGTTGATCGACCACGAAACCGGGCAAGAAGCCGAGGCCATCACCCGTGCGTGCCGTGTCGGTGCCGCCGGTAATCATGCGGTCGCTCAGGATAGCCGCTCCTGCCGAGGTGCCGCCGATCACGCCACCGCGAGCGTGCAACTTCTGGAACTCCTTCTCGACCAGCGTTCCGCGGTAAGCCGTGGCGATTCGGCTTTGATCACCGCCCGAAAACCAGATACCCGTGGCCTCAGCCAGTGGCTTCACGAATTCGGGATCGTTGGCCTTTTTGGCATCGCGGGTGTGCAGGACCTCGACCGAGTGCGGCTTCAATTCCCGCCAGGATTTCAAGAACGATTCAGCCTGGTCGGCAGTGTCGGCATCGGCGCTGGCAGTCGGAATCACGACAATGCGGGCTTTCTCTTTGCCAGCCAGATCGAAGAAGGCTTTGCGGATGTCGTCGGTCATCTTGCCGCCACCCACAATGACCAGCGGCCCCGGCAAACCTGCGGGGCTCAACGGAGGTAATTGGGGGGCATCTGCGGCACCGAGTGGAGGCAACACAAATGCCAGGAAGACGATGGCAGCACACCGAGCAATCATGTTGTGACTCCTGAGATCGAGAATCCGCGTTCCGAACGGAGCGTGCACCGTTACACATTCACACCCGCACGGCGGGCCAGTTTGCGCTTCAATTCTGGCGGCGGCCTGTTGTACCGAATCCAGGCCGCCGAGAGGTTGGGCAGCACCTCGGGATCGGTGAGTGGCTTCAGGCCGTGCTTCAGGAAATTACCCGTCAGGTTCAGTTCGAGAAGATTCTGGAGGCTCGGCGCAGCAAGCAGTGCAGCCACGGCCTTATCGTTCAGCTTACATTCTTGCAGGCTCAACCGCCGCAGCGACTGGAACTTCTCGGCCTCCAGTGCGCGAGCACCGGGTGTGCCCACGGGCAAGCCAGCGAGATCCAGATGCCGAAGCTCGGGCATGTGAAGCGCGTCCAGGAATTCGTGCAGATGATTGACCCGCAACGCCCGACTCGGTTCCGGCATCACGCTCAGTTCCAGCGATCGGAGCCCGCGGAGCGACGGATTCGCCGCTATCGCCCGGAGAGCACCCACGCCCAAGCTGTTCATGTTCAAGTTCAAATGGCGAAGTTGCGACCAGCTCTTGCAGCGCCCCACCGCCGTGAGCCCGGCCGCTGCCAGCCCGTTGTTCTTGAGATTCAACGAGCGCAGGGTGTGAACCCACGGCGCGGCAACCAATGCCTGGACACCGGTATTGCGAATCGCACACGATTGCAAATCCAGCACTGCGAGCTGCAACCGATTCGTTCCCAGTAACGCCTCTAAGCGCCCCTCTCCCAGGTCGACATGGCTCAGATCCAACCCCGGAAGCGCGGCGAGGAGCTTCGAAGCGCCGAACGCCTCCCAGGTCTGCACCGAATGCGTACCGATGCGAAGCTCCAACATGTTGAGATTCGCGGCGGCCTCGCAGCGGCTCAACTCCTCCAGCGCTCCTTCGGTGATCTCGCCTTGCAGGCGTAGCCAGCGGAGGTTCCGAAACCACGGTGCCGTAACGAGTGCCCGAACTCCCGCGGCGGTGATGGCCTGAAAATCCAGGGCCAGCCAGTCCAACATTCCGAGATACTCGCTCCGAGCCAACGCCGTGAGCCCGGCATCGGAAATTGCAAATGCTAGCGAGAGCCCCCGCAAGTTTCGCAACCGGGGTGACGCGGCGATCATCACGGCGGTTTCGTCGCTGATGTACTCCGTACCGCTCAACTGAACCGTAAGCCGATCGAGCTGCTCGACGACCGGTTGCTTCAAGAGCTCTTTGAGATGTGCCGGCAGCACGAACAGCAGCACCAGCCAGCGCGTGGGGACACGCCGCATCGCCTTGTCCAGCGCCGGTGCCAGTCGGCGGATCGCTTTCACGTTCTGTTGTCGTTCCCCCTGGAAGTTGAGAAAACGCGGAAAGCCCCGGCGCGTCCACTTCCAGCGCCAGAGCTTATCCTGGATATCAATCGTCAGGCCTCCCGACAGCTTCGGCAAGACTTGCGGCGCGTGGGTGTGCAGCCAGAGGCGCAGCTCGGTCTGGCGCTCAACCAAGTCCGTGTAATCGGGCAGCCCAGGCCCCGCCGAATCGAGGCGGCAGTCCACGCGAATGAACTCCCCTTCCTCGGAATGGCCATTCTCTTCGAGCCAATCCGCATAAACCAGCCGCGGGGTGTCGTCGTGCGGATGAGTCAAGATCGCTCGATACAGCGCTTCGCGGTCGGTCATGAGAAGTATCGGTAGGTGTGTGAACCGAGTGCCAATGCTCCGAGCGAGCCCGTGAATCTCAGACGACGATACCCGAACGGCGGATGAGCCGCATGGCGACCCCCTTGGGAAGCCGGTTGTTCGCCAGAAAGCAGACCGCCAGCCGGGGAAAGATCTTGGGGCTGGCCAACTTCATCACCCCGCCGCCAGCCTTGTTCCCGCTCAGATCGAGTACCACCAGATTCTCCAGTTGTCGCGACGCGAACAACTCGCGCACGGCGTCGTCGCTGACCCCGCAGCCACCCAGGCCCAGCCGCGTGAGGTTCGCAAACGCCGGATTGGTGGCAATCGCACGAATGCCGCGAATCCCCATCGGCAAGCCATCGAGTTCCAGATAGCGAAGCTCGGGCATCTGGAGCCGCGTGAGAAACGCCGCTACATCCCGGCTCGCGATGGGCCCGCGTGCGGTATTGGTGCGCCGCAACCC
>JBGTAO010000110.1:0-2638 GCA_041749835.1 Gemmata sp.
GCGACCTCGCTTCCCGCGGGAACAATCAAGCCATCCTTCTGGTGCCGCACAAGCTGGGCATTGGCTCCCACATCGGTGGCAACGATGGCTCGGCCCGCGGCCAGGTACTCAAGTAGCGCGTTGGACATCCCTTCCGAATGAGACGGAAGGATTGCGATGTCGATAGTGCGGAGAAAGCTGGCCACATCACTGACCGAACCGCGCAGTCGGAATCGATCGCCAAGTTCCAATCGGGCGTGGAGTTGTTCGAGTTCCGCACGCTGTTCGCCTTCCCCAACCACCTCGAACACGAGTTGTGGAAACTTGGCCAACGCCAGCTTGGCAGCTCGCATGAGGCCATCAATATTCTTGACCGCGCGGAGATTGGCCACACAGCCAATACGAACACGTTGTTTCGAGGTATCGGGGTACATGAAGCGATTGAATCGCCGTGTATCGACTCCATTTTCGAGCACCATTACGTGCTCCGGGTGGTAGCCTTCGGTTTCGACGAGTGCCTGTTTGCCAGTCTCCGTGTTCGTGAGCGTGGCATCGACCCAGGAGCGCGTGAGCCGGCCGAGCACGCGGTGCTTCGTCGTTAACCAGTATCCCAGGTTGTTTCGGACGCGCAGGATCTTCTTGACGCCGCTCAATCGCGCCAGCGGAACACCGAAGTAGGCCGAGTCCAGGAAGTACGTCTGAAGGATCTCGGGGCGATGCTCACGCCAAAACCCTCGAAGCCGATGTGCTGCCTTTGCTGATGTCACACTCAGGAGCTTCCGAACGCCGAGGCGAATTACCGGGCAATCCTGTGGTTCCAGCGCCCGTGAAAGATCGTCTTCACCATCGAGCAGTACCAGACTTGGCTGGACCCGCGCACGATCGAGTTCGCGGAGTAGTGCCAGCAGTTGCGTTTCGGTGCCAGCACGGCTCAGTCGATCGATCATGAAACAGACACGAACCGGGTCGGTCGCAGGCTGTGTGGTCTGCTGCGTGTGTTGCATTCGCGGCGGTGCAAGAAGTGCTGTCATGAGTTCCCTCGAATCCGTTCGTGCTTGGTCGCAACGCTGAGTGCCGAGACCGTAGCAATCCTTGCTGGCGATTCCGGCGATCGACGAACCAAATGGGGTCGTGTGCAGACTCGTTCGATCAACTGGTGATAGGCATGGGCTTGTGACTCGAATGTAAAGTTCTGCATCATGCGGTCTCTGCCGGCCGCGCCGAACTGTCGGCTTCGCTCGGCATTGGTGATCAAGTCGCAGATCCGCTGGGCGAGCGGGAGGGGTTCGCCCGCTGGCACCAGATATCCCGTTTCCCCATCTTGAACCACTTCCGGTGTGCCGCCCACGGCGGTTGCGACAACTGGAACACCTGCGGCGCTCGCTTCCAATGCCACGTTGGGTAAGCCCTCGGTGTAAGACGGGAGCACTACGACATCGGCCGCACCAATCAACGCATCCAGATCAGTCCGATATCCGGGGAGCAAGAACCGGTTTGCCAGGTTGCGCTGCTTGACACGTTGCTCCAGATCGGGACGTAGAACGCCTTCACCGAACAGCACGACACCGGCACGCGGTTGTTGCTGGCAAACGGTCGTGGCTGCATCAATCAGAACATCGAAGCCTTTCTCAGGGCTCAATCGCCCGGCCGCGAGCACGACCTGCGTTACCCCTGAGTCCTGGGGGAACAGTGCGAGCAGTCGGTGCCGGGCTGTCGGGTCGGGTTTCTCGAATGCAGCGAGTCGCGCGCTGTTGCGAATCACACTGAGCCGATCAACCGGTACGCGACACCAACGGCGCACCTTCTCGGCCTGCCCCTCCGAGACACACACCACATGATCCATCCACGGTATATGTCGGCGGTCCAGCCACTCATACAGCTTCACTTTTCGCGATTCACCGGTCCACCCCCGCGAGACCGCCACGGCAGGAATGCCTACTTGGCGAGAGGCCAATCTGCCCAGAATGTGCGCTTTATAGCCATGGCAGATCACGACATCGCACTTCGACTCCGTGAGTCGCAATCGGAGTTCGCGGACAGTCGCTAACAGGCGTGGGAAATCGGCACAGAGTGGCTGAGCTTCGAAGCCGTGGGAGCGAACGGCCTCCAGGAACTCCGTACAACGACCACCCTCGGGGAAGCTGATAAAGGAAGTCTGGGTGTATGGTTGTAGGGCGTTGGCCAACCCCAGCATTTGCCGTTCGGGGCCACCGAAAAACGTACTGGATGTGAGATGAAGCAATCGCACGGGAATCCTTTCCCGGTCGGGATGTAATCTTCTTGGCAAGTGTAGAAGGCGAGTGGGGCAATTGTCGAGGGGAGTTTGCTCGACTATCACGATCGTGCGGATACCCCTCCGACACGGTGCTACTCACCAAACCGCGGCATCCAATGGCAATCAACACAACACATGGGCACGTTCGATTCGGGTCTCAATCCTTGGCGACGTTCACCCACTTTTGGCCTTTGGCGGAATCCAGAATGGCATCGAGAACGTGCTGTGTTTCGAGCGCATCCCGGAACGTCGGCCCTTCGGGTTTGCCGGTCTCCAGACCCTGAATGAAGTCGGCAACCTGGTGCGTGAAGCTGGCATCGTAACCAATTGAAAGCCCGGGCACCCACCAGTTTGCCATGTACGGATGATCCGGACTGTTATCGG
>JBGTAO010000111.1:0-12613 GCA_041749835.1 Gemmata sp.
GACACCAATGAGCGCGAGCGGAATGATTAACCAGATCAAGATGGTGATTCGGATCGAGTTAAAGAGACACACCACGATGAAGACCATTATGGCCAAGAAGTAGGGAAGGGGCTTGGCCAATGCTCTCTGGGCATCACCCGAATCTTCGTACTCGCCGCCCCACTCCAGCGAATAACCCGGTGGGAGTTCGATAGACTCGACTCCAGAACGCACGCGATTGAACAACTGGCTTGGAAGTTCCTCCGTGGGATCGGCATGTACGGTGATCGTCGGAAAGCGATCGCGGCGAACCACAACGGGATCTTCCCACGCTACCTCGACGCCCGAGACAATCTGACTCATCGGTATCATGCGTCCCGCCACGGGACTCCAGATCTGCAAGCTTTCCAGAACGGCTACGTCGTTACGCTCCACCAGGGGTGGTCGCGCGACGATGGGCAACAAACGACTTTCTTGTGGAAAAGGCCCAGTCCCGGTTTCGCCGGGCTCGCGGAAGAAGCCAACCACTCGACCTTCAAAGCTCTTTTCCAGAGCCTCGGCAACATCGACCCGGGTGATCCCGTTGCGTCTGGCTTGCGACTCGAAGATGCTCGGGCGGATGACCTTTTCCCGTTCTCTCCAGTCATGGCGAATTCCCTTCGCTCCGCCGGACTCTTCAATCCGTTTCTTGGCCTGATCTGCGAGGTCACGGAGTTTCTTGGGGTCAGGTCCTTGGAAGCGTGCCTGGATACGCCCCCCGTTCCCAGGACCCAGGAGGAACTTACGAGCAATCGCATTCGCATCCGGGTATTTCTCATCCAGGTGCTTCTGAATTGCCGGCAATATCTCCTCAATTTTTCGCCAATCATCAACATCGATCAGGAATTGAACATAAGCGCGGTTCTCACTTTCCGGGCTATAGACCAATAAGAACCTCAGGCCACCGCTGCCAACAAACGCCGTGATATGAGTCACACCCGGTTGCTGCTGGATGAACTGTTCAACATCATCGGCAAATGCTTCAGTAGTGCGGATATGATTTCCAGCCGGAAGGAAGACATCGACCATAAATTGTGGTCGTGTAGCGGGTGGAAAGAAGCTTTGGTCGACCTTACGGAACCCGAAAATCGAAAGAATGAACAGGACGATAAAGAGGATCACGACAATCCAGCGGTTCCGCAGACACCAGGCCAGCAGGCGACGATAGGTTTGGAAAATGACGCCACTGTAAGCGTCGCTTTGCGTCCGAGTTGAGCCGCCACTGGCTGCAGAAAAAAAGAGGGAGCCCAGCAATGGCGTGATGGTGACTGAGGAAATCCAACTCAGGCTTAAAGCGATCAAGATAACCCAGAACAGGGAGTTGGCGTATTCGCCTGTGCGGTCTTCCGATAAGCCAATTGCTGCAAATGCGATCACACCGATGGCAGTCGCTCCGAATAGCGGCCACTGGTTCTCAGCGACCACATCGCGAACGACCGTTAGTTTATCTTCCCCAGCTTCAATTCGAACTTTGACACCCTCAATCATGATAATTGCGTTATCTGTCAGCATACAGAGTGCAATTATGAGCGCACCCAGGGAGATCCGCTCCATGAGTAGATCGCCCTTGATGTACATAACGAGGAAAGTTGCAAGAATCGTTAAAAACAGTACTAATCCAATAATGATCCCTGTTTTTCTTCCCATGGCTAATAGCAATACAATAATGACAATACTAACTGCCTTCAGTAAATTGAAAACGAAATCGCTAGTCGCCTCACTCACCGCTTCCGGTTGGAAATTAATGTCGTTGATTTCAATTCCGACTGGTTGCAGCCGTTTCAGTTCATCGAGGCGTTTTCGGACTCGTTCCCCCATTCGAACGACGTTGCCTCCAGATCGTGTCGAGATACCAATACCAATGGCGGGCTTTCCATCGAAACGGAGCACACGCCGTGGTGGGTCCGAGTACCCACGCTGAATCTCAGCAACATCGGCAAGTCTGAGCTGGCGTCCGGACCTGTCGGAGCCTATCACCAGATCTAACATCTCTTGTGGATTGCTAAACCCGCCTTGCGGATCTAATGCCAAATGCTCCGGGCCCACCTGAACGCGGCCACCATCGGCCGCAACATTCTTAGCTCTGAGCAAATCGTAAATTGTGTTCTCATTGATTCCGAGCTGTGAAAGGCGTTGTCGTGAAATTTCCAAAAACACTAACTCTTGCTGTTCTCCGAACAGTTGCACTTTCTGAACGTCGTCGATGAGGAGTAACTCGCGACGTAGAAACTCGGCGTAGCGGCGCAATTCCGGATAAGTAAATCCTTCACCCGTGACTGCCATAAAAATTCCGTAGACATCACCAAAATCATCAATAACGACTGATGTGCCACGGACTGATGGTGGAAGTTGAGATTGAGCATCTGCAACCTTGCGTCGTAGCTCATCCCAAACTTGTGGTATCGTATCGCGATCGTAGTTGTCCCGAATAACAGCACTGACGACCGAGCGGCCACGGAGCGATTTGGACTCCACTCGTTTTAGTTGGCCGAGTTGCTGGCAGGCAGTCTCAATGGGGTTGGTGACCTCCATTGCCACTTCTTCTGCACTCGCCCCGGGATAAGGGGTGATGATCAAGGCTTCCTTGATCGTGAATTCGGGATCTTCAAGACGGCCCAGTTCTCGGTACGCGATGATACCGCCAACCAGTACCAGTGCCATGGCCACGAACACGATCCGGTCATTCTTGACCGAGAATACACCGGGGTTCATGGCGTGTTCCCTCCAAGGTCATTTCCTAAATCTTTGACCTTCATGCCATCTCGGAGAAACCGCACTCCGGCAATTACAATCCGATCACCAGGTTGCAATCCTTCGAGGACCTCAATTTGCTCACCCGTTGCGGCTCCCACCTTAACAGAGCGCGAAGCAACGGTTCCGTCGTTCCCGATTAACCAGACAACCTGTTCGCCGGATGCGGTTTTGGACACCGACGCGATCGGTACGAGAATGCGCGAACCCAAAATGTTGGCGCGGCGGTAGGTCATGGTGACGGTGGCCGTCATGCCTGGCAAAATTCGAACGCCAGGTGGTGCCTGGAGTCCCACGCGGACCTTGAACGTTTGTGTCACTGGGTCGGCAACTTGGCCGATTTCCCGGATATAGACAGGTATAGCAAGCCCCGGCGCACCGCTAATTTCTGCGATAAGCTGGACAATGTCGGCACGACTCAACTCGGAAGCCAGCACGGTTTCTGGCACATCGACACCAATCTCGATTTCATCAACATCCTGGAACCGGACGATCGGCTGCTTAGCCTTGACGTTCTGGTTCACTTCGACAAACCGCTGTGCAATCACGCCATCGAAAGGTGCACGTAGAGTGGTGTCTTCCAGTGCAAGGTTTGCTTCGACCACACGCGCTTCGAGGCCTCGAACGACCGCCTCTTGAGCATCGAGATCCTCGACTCGGGCGATACTACCTTGTTCGCGGATTTTGGTGGCCGACTTCAGCTCTTCTTGAGCAAGCCGGTAAGTCGTTTGGGCTCGATCGAAGTCGGCGCGAGCAACGGCATTTGATTGAATGAGGCGTGTATAACGATCGAGTTCGCTCCTGGCATTGGTCAGTTTGGCTTCAGCCGCACGAACCTGGGCATCGAGCCGAAGCAGTTCCTCCGGGCGGGCCCCAGCTTGCAGCGACCTTAATTGAGCACGGTTCTGATCAAGCTCACCCTTTAACGTGTTCAATCGAGCCTGGAACTCGTCCTTTCGTAACTGCCCAATTATCTCACCCTTGGCGATTCTTTGCCCTTCTTTCACAGGCAAACTCGTAATCACTCCGGAAACTTGGAACGCGAGTTCCGCACGTTTGCTTGCTTCCACCTTTCCTGGGAACCGCCGAATGTGATTCTCTTCGCCTTCGATGACGATTTGTGTTTTCACCGGTCGAACCACCTCGGCAGGTGGTGTTGTCCGGGAGCATCCTACCATCAGGATCTGGGTGTAAACCAGGTAAACGCACCAGTGAGTTCTGACGCCTTTGAGCCCGTAGCGTTCGTGCATGATCGGTTGACTCCCGGGTGCGGACCATGTCCGGGCCAGAAGGTGAGTGATGAACAGTGACCATCACAGATTGGGAATATGACTCGCTCCTGGAAGTTACAAGGAATTTGGTGAAATGGGTGGCTTTAAAGCTATTCGCACACTGCCAGGAGCAACCCCACGTACCAATCAGCATCCGTTTGCCTGTCCAACCGCGAAGAATTCGCGCATCCTTATCATGCTCAACTTGGCGATATGCTTGGCACAAATTCCAAAGCTGAGTTGGCAATACTGGCAGACCTATTCGCAGTCCACACGCCACCTGTTTCGGTGGCGTTCAGAAGTTGGCTAGCAAGTCGAGGTGATGATTACTGGGCAGGCTCTTCCACAACGCGGATGATGAGTTGGTAGCCAAAGTCCTTGCGGGGCACTGCTCGGAACGGTTTGAGAGCTTCAGCCCAAAAGCCATCAAGCTGAGGTGCCGGATCGAAGTCTGCGACTGCGAACTGACGATTAAACGTGCCCTTACCCTGGGTGACTCCAATCCGGAACGAAGCGTTCAGTCGATACATCCCAGTAACCGCCGGTGCCTCGATGGGGCCTTCGCGATAATTCACAGCTAGCTCCTGCGCTTTGCTCGTGGCTGCCGGCTTGACATTAAGCGAGAGGAGATTGGTACCGCCAGTCGACAGAAATGCTGACGCCGGGCCCTGTTCGGCACCACCGCAGCCTTTATCGCACTTCCCCCCATCCGTCACTTGCAGTGTTCCGATGACACGACCCACCATACCAACACGCGGCGGCCGAAGGCCCTTACGAGTGGGTATGATCTCGAGCTCCTGTTCCAGGTTGAAGTCCAGTGCGGCATGTGTGCTCCGACAGTCTGAACCGGCAGCAGCGGAACCCGTCATCGTAACGAGTATCGTGTTTGGTTCAACCTGTTCGACGCTGATGGTGCCCCCACCGGTCTGGGTATCCTTGCTACGGCTTGGCGTCACTTCTCCGCTGCGTGAGCGCAGGACGATTTGGTAAGCCGGGCCAGTTGGGGCATCAGCGGCGTACATCAACGCTGGGAAAATAAGTGTTGCTAAACTCGCGAAGATTAAGCCCCGTTGATTCAGCATTGTCATGGGCCTCCCTGGCAGATTGGGTCAAGACGAGACATCCCATCTCGCCAAGATTCCATCGGCTTGCCAACAAATTCTGTTGTGTGGTTCGTCAGCAAAACACGGGGATTTCTAGCCGGTGGATCGCTATTTGTTAATCATTGAGCAAAATCCGGAAAGTCGATCACCCGCGGTGGCAAGATGTGCCGATCATTCTGCCAGTGCGGATTGATCCGATTGGAGACGCGATTCTTGCGCGACAACCTGAGGATCTGTGACAAGTCTTCAGCAAAAGGTGGGATATGAGGAAACACAACTGTAAGGGCTTGACCTGGCAGCTGCCACTGATTGCGGCGATTGTGTTGGTTTGTTTGAGTGGTTGGCATGGCCTTCAAGGCCAGACGGCGCCCGCAGTTTCAGTTGCGCCGCAACAGTCAGTCCAGTTCTCCCCAAGATCAGTGGTTTTCCCCGATGGGGGCTTCCCAAGCTTGCCCACATCCCAGCCGATACCCAATCCGATTACGGGCACTGCTGACGCGACAACAGGCCAAACTCAGCCGGTCTTGCCAAATACTGGTCGCGACCTGGATACAGAGGAAGTTCAGAATGCACCAGGAAACAACAATCCTTACGCCCAGCTCGACCTTTACCAGACAATGTTGCGTGAAGCAGCATCCACCCGATTTGGCGTCACCCCGCTATCGATCAACATCTATGCGCCTCAGGGCTATTACGATAACCGCGATCAACAAGACGGGCCTGGAGTCCCAGCATACAGGCCGATTACTCCTCCGGTTCCAGTGACCCCGGAAGAGCGACTGAAGTTTGTGACACGCGGTGTCTTCCCTGGATCATTCCTGGTGCCGGGTACAAACACCTCGTTCCGAATCCGTGGCTTTGTTCGACTCACCGCGTTGCACGATTTCAATCCGGTTGGTACGCCGGACATCTTCGTGACAAACAGTATCCCGGTTCCTCAGCAGTCCGGCAGTAATAGCAACATGACCGCCCGACCCAGCCGAATCGCTTTCGAGTCGTGGACACCGACTTCAATCAACGATTGGAATGTTCACACCTTTATTGAGGGTGACTTTTTCAACGGGCAGGGCCAGGCGGCGGGTGGCGGGGGGAATCCTTTTCGGCTTCGCCATGCGTTTATCGACTTTGGATACTTCCGAATGGGTCAACAGAACACGGTATTCATGGACGCGGGCACGTGGCCAGCGCTCGTCGACTTTCAAGGACCAAACGGTTGGGTGAACCAACGGCGTCCCACAGTTCGAATGACGGTTCCGCTCGCGGATCGGCTTTATTGGGCCGGCGGCATCGAGCAACCCTTCTCCGACATCAACACAAATGGTTTAGGGACCAATGTCCAACAGGTCCCCGACTTTGCGACCCATGTTCGTTATGAAGCTGACCGCGGCCATGCTCAGTTGTCTGGTCTTGCACGAGTGATTGGGTATCGCCCGACTGGCGGTTCTGCCACCCAGCTCGGTGCGTGGGGCATGAGTGCCTCGACAGTGATTCACCCCTGGGCCATGTTGTTGGGGACCAACCCGGTTCGCGATGCGAATCCGAATGGTCTCACGCGCAGCAGGATGATTGGCTTGGTTACTTCGGGCTGGGGTATCGGACGGTATATCCAGGACACAGTCGGGCAGGGGTTCGATGCCCAGGTGAACCCGATCAACGGGAATTTTGATCTCGTGACGACATCCGCGTGGCTACTCAGTTATGAACACTGGCTGACAGAAAAGTGGTTGACCAGCGTGACGTATTCCACAGTCATCGTGGGGAATACTCCCGGTCAAGCGGGTGATACTTATTCCGGAGGCAAATACCTTGCGGCAAACATCTGGTACATTCCAGTTCGCAACGTGTCAATTGGTTGTGAGTATCTCTACGGGCAACGCAAGAACTTGAATGGACAGAGCGGGCAAGCCAATCGGCTGCAATTGATGTTCCAATACAATTTCTAGATCGAAGCACACTTTCAACAGATCCTTGGGAGTGGGGTATCCCCACTCCCGTCTCAATTCCTTCAGTTTGGGCAAGCTCTGCGAGTTTGGAATATTGACTATCGCCAGCTCCAGTGATCCAAGCTATAAATGTTCTGCTCACGATTCCTCGATCAAGGATGTCCGATGACTTTGCCACTTGCCATGGTGCTGGGATTATTGGCTGCGGCCATCGTCATGTTTGCGATCAATCGCCCGCGGATGGATGCGGTGGCACTGATCATGCTCACAGCATTGCCACTGACAGGTGTCCTCTCGATGAGTGAAGCATTGGCTGGCTTCAGCGATTCTAACATCGTGTTGATCGCGGCGTTGTTCGTCATTGGCGATGGATTGGTGCGTACTGGCGTCGCGCGAAAACTGGGCGATCTCTTGATTCAGAAATCCGGAAGTAGCGAAACCCGGCTCATGGTACTGCTCATGCTGGCAGTCTGTGGGTTGGGCTCCTTCATGAGTTCGACAGCCGTGACAGCGATCTTCATTCCCGTGGCACTGCGGATTTCTCAAAGCACCGGAACATCACCTAGCCAACTCATGATGCCGCTGAGCGTCGCAGCACTCATTAGTGGGATGATGACGTTAGTGGCCACAGCTCCGAATCTCGTTGTGAACAGCGAACTGGTGCGACAGGGTGCAGCTGGATTTCACTTTTTCAGTTTCACTCCCTTCGGCTTACCCATCCTGTTTCTCGCCATCGTGTACATGTACTTCGCCCGCCGCTGGCTCTCCGCCGAAACGAGCAGACCAACTGGGCAACCCACCCGACCAACTATCCGTGAATGGATTGAGGAATATCATCTTGCGGAGCGTGAGTACCGGGTTCGGATCTTGGCCACATCGCAGTTCGTCGATCGGACCATCGACGAACTGCAGTCACTCGCTTCGACAGGCGCGCGGATTGTGGCGATCGAACGTCGAAGAGGAAACACAACCGATCTCATTCAGCCGACACCCAAGACGGAACTCCATCGAGATGACGTTTTGCTGATTGATCTCTACGAGCCCACGGACAATATCGCTGAATTGCGCGAACGATATGGACTGGAAGAACTCCCGCTCAGCGGGGGCTATTTCAGTGATCGCTCGCAAGAGATTGGGATGGTGGAGGTAATCATTCCCACTACATCAGAATTGGTGGGGAAAACCATCACCGGAGCCGGAATCCGCACACGCTACGGCCTGACAGTCATTGGGTTGAAACGAGGGCCGCATGCACTCGACCAGGGCTTACTCAATGAAGTTCTTAAGGTCGGCGACACCTTGTTAATGATTGGTTCATGGAAAGCGATATCCAATATTCAACTCGGCGGTCGCAATCTCGTGATCCTGAGCTTGCCTATTGAAATCGAGGAAGTGTTGCCGGTGCCTGGCAAGGCTTCACAATCGCTTTTCTGTCTGGGGTTGATGGTAGTCCTGATGGTGAGCGGTGTCGTACCAAACGTCCAGGCTGCCTTGATTGCCTGTCTGCTCATGGGAGCCCTTCGGATTATCGATCTCGAAAGCGCGTACCGATCAATCGACTGGAAAACGATTGTGCTGATCGTGGGAATGTTACCCTTCTCGGTTGCACTCCAGCGCACGGGAGGCGTGGAGTTGGCTTCCAACGCTTTGATGACTAGCATTGGTGGAGCAGGGCACTTGGTTGTATTGGCGGTAATCTTTGGAATGACGGCGCTACTTGGGATGTTCATCTCCAATACGGCCACGGCTGTCTTGATGGCACCGGTCGCACTTGCGGTTGCGAAAGAACTCGGGGTGTCCCCGTATCCCTTGGCGATGATCGTGGCACTGGGTGCTTCGACAGCATTTATGACACCGGTTTCATCACCAGTGAATACTCTGGTTGTCACCCCCGGTAACTATACGTTTGGAGACTTTCTCCGCGTGGGTATACCATTCGCTATTATCGTGATGATCGTTTCAGTGCTATTGGTGCCAATTGTTCTGCCACTCTGATATCGGTTATATGCACCCAAGAGGATAACCCCATGGACAATGAAGGATCGCAACAATGACGACTCAGCTAGTATCACCGCCCAAATCATTGATGCAACGGATTCTTGATGTGGTGGAAAAGGTCGGGAACAAGGTTCCCCATCCAGTGGTGATTTTCCTGATACTGATCGCGATTGTCCTGGTTTTATCGCATCTCTTCTATCTGCTCGGTACTGGGGTCACTTACGAGGTAATCGTTCCCGAAAAGCAAGAGTCGATTGTCGTGACATCACCATATTCTGGTGCTTCCGATATTGTAACTGAAATAACCTATCAAACCATTGATGAATCTAAAGCAAAGCTTGAGACCCGCACCAGAACTGTCCGCAGCCTGTTGACTGCTGATGGTATTCGATTTATGTACGTCTCACTGATCCCGAGTTTCATGAGTTTCACGGCACTTGGGCTCATCATCGTGGCGATGATTGGGGTCGGTGTCGCTGAAGAGGCTGGGCTAGTCGGTGCATTGATCAAGAAGCTTGTCATCATCTCTCCAGCATGGGCTCTCACCTACATCCTGGCATTTCTTGGCATCGTTTCAAGTATCGCCGCAGATGCAGGGTATTTGGTTCTCATTCCCCTGGCTGGGGTTGGCTTTCTCAGTGTCGGCCGTCACCCACTCGCCGGGCTCGCTCTCGGCTTTGCGGCAGTTGCGGGCGCGTTCACGGTCAATATCCTCATCAAGCCACTTGATGCGGTGTTGGTCGAGTTCACTAACGACGCCATTCATATTGTCGATCCGGACAAAAACATCGGCCTGGCATCGAACCTCTGGTTTTCCATTGCCTCAGTAGTCTTTTTGACGGTCCTCATTGGCTTTATCACAGATCGCGTGATTTCACCTCGCTTAGGGAAGTACATTCCACCCAACAACCCTGATCAGGATACCGAAGCGGATGCTCGCACATTGAGTGCAGACGAATCGCGGGGGCTCCGGTACGCGTTATTCGCACTACTGGGAGTGTTGGTGGTGTTCGGATTCCTCACCATCCCGCAGGGAGCGCCATTGCGCGATCCCGAGAGCGGCGATCTTATCGGAAACACACCGTTCATGAATGGCCTTATCGCTATCATCATGATTGTGTTTCTGTGTACTGGAGCTGCCTACGGCTATGGCGTTGGGAAAATGAAGAGCTTAACTGATGTCATTAAGGCAATTGAAAAGTCGATGACGGGGCTCGGAAGTTTGATCTTCTTGTTCTTCATCCTCAGTCAGTTCGTATCATACTTTAATTACACAAATATGGGGAGCATCATGGCCGTGAAAATGGCCAATGTTCTCAAAGAGATGAACCTGGATGCGCTCTTGTTGCTGATTGGGTTCATTATCGTGGTAGGCATTATTGACCTCCTGCTGACTGGTGCCATTGCGAAATGGGCGATCTTTGCGCCGATCTTTGTTCCGCTATTGATGAAGTTAGGCGTTACTCCCGAAGCGGTCCTTGCTGCTTATCGTGTTGCGGATTCACCCATCAATGCAATCACGCCACTGAATGCATACTTTGCCCTCGTGGTTGGCTTCGCCCAAAAGTACGACAAGAACGCGGGTGTTGGTACTGTCGTTGCCTTAATGTTGCCATACGTCATCTGGATGTTCCTGCTTTGGACAATCCTCTTTGCGGTCTGGCACAAACTTGGTCTCCCTTGGGGATTATGATCGCCCGCGTCGGCACCAACCGAACGGGACCTTCCCAGCGCTCACAATCCGAATAATCTCGGGGCACTCGACCCCCGTTTTCAGCCTGGACGTACCATGATGAGGTACACCCAGGCACAAATTGACACCGAAATGCTCAATTCGAGCAATTTCACAAGAGTTGCGACTCATTTTCACACAGGCTCTACGAGGGAACACCATGAGTGAAAAATCACTTGTCGACGTTGCAGCGGCAGAAGAACATCTGATGAAGTTCCTTCTTATTGAAGGGGTAACAGGTCAAGAGAAAGCAATTGCTGAGGCCGTGATAGCAGAACTTAAAGCGGTGGGCGTTCCTGCGACCGCGATCCGTTTCGACAATGCGAACGAGCGCATTCCCTTGCCCACACAAACGGGGAATCTCATTGTCGAACTACCCGGTACTCGTGCCGGTTCACGGCTCCTCTTTTCAACTCACTTGGATACGGTGCCTCTGTGTTCGGGTGCGAAACCCAAACGCGAGGGAGGCAAGATCGTTGGTGATGGCACAACCGCGTTGGGAGGCGACAACCGGACCGGGTGTGCGGTGCTGGTGACATTGATCGAAACACTATTGAAGCACAAGTTGCCACATCCACCGATCACGTTGCTATTCACGGTTCGTGAAGAGAGCGGCCTGCACGGGGCCCGCGAGCTTGATCCCAAAGAGTTGGGAGGAGCCGCAATGTGCTTCAACGTGGATGGCAAACTCGCGGCTGAACTGATTGTCGGTGCAGTTGGCCAGGAAAACTGGGATGTCGAAATCACAGGTAAGGCCGCTCACGCCGGTGTGGCCCCAGAAAAGGGTATCTCGGCCACGTTGGTGGCTTCTGTTGCATTGACGGAAGCCCATCGCAGCGGTTGGTTCGGGAAAATTGTAAAGCCTGATGGGAAAGGCACCAGCAATGTTGGTGTGTTTGGTGGGAAAGACGGCAAGCCCGCGGGTGACGCAACAAACGTGGTCACGGACTTTGTCCAAATCAAAGGAGAGGCACGAAGCCCCAAGGCCGAGTTCGCAGCTGCAATCACCAATGCCTATCGTGAGGTCTTTACGAAAGCGCAATCCGAAGTCAAAGACGTGGGGGGCGAGACCGCGACTGTGAAGTTTGAGAGCAAGCCTTCCTATCCGCCGTTCAATCTAAGTGATGATACGCCAGTCGTGCAGCACGCGAAACGGGCCGCGGAATCACTCGGCCTTACACCGACCACGTTGTTTTCCAATGGTGGGCTCGATGCCAATTGGCTTGATAAACATGGCGTACCCACCGTGACAATTGGGGCGGGCCAGTATGAGATTCACACGATCAAGGAATACGTCGATCTCGCTGAATTTGCCCAAGGTTGTCGTCTCGCGGTGGCATTGGCTACACTTGAGTGATAACCTCGTCGACTAGTTCATGCGCATGATCTTGACTGTCATATTGATCAAGGTCATGCTATTCAGTACATCAAACTGATTCTCTTTTCGAACCACTTGTAGAGGGATTCGCCAACAAGAGTGCCCAATGCGATGGAGGTAAACGTAAATAGCAGAGTTGCCAGCCCGTCGAACCCCGCCTGATCCGTCAATAATTGCTTCACACCAATCAAGCCGAGCACCCCAGGAACTAGCAACCAAAAACTGGGCAGGAACGTCACCATGGACGGTGGCCCGTGGAAGCGGTTCTGAATCACGTTACCCAACAAGGTAGCCCCCAACATTCCAAAAAAGCCACTGATCTCGGGACCAATCATAGCAGCCGAGACTCTTTGTCCGCTGAACGCGATGAACAGCACCAGGAGTAGCCATGGCAACGAACCTCGTGGTGCCGAAAAGTG
>JBGTAO010000112.1:0-19709 GCA_041749835.1 Gemmata sp.
CTGGGGTGGGCCATTGCGCTGCGGTTCCGCGAGAATGCAGATAGCGATGGCCAACAGCAACGGCGGGATGGATTCCGCCAGCGTGATGAGCACCCACCACACCCAGCCGCCTCGGCCGCGAGCGCCGTCGAGAGGCAGGACCACCCGTCGTGTCGGGAGTAACCAGCGATTGGCCCAGACCCACATCAGCAGCAAGGCGGGAATCAGCAAAGCAAAGAGTACAGGCGCGTTTGCGAATTCCGGCCACTGGATCGGGATGTCGCGATAGTTCACGCCTTGCCTCCCAGATCGAGCACATCGGGCGGAAGGTTTCGGTACGGTGCCAGTAGTGCTGCCACATCCACCGGAGTGGCGGGGCCAGGGCGGTGCAGCCACGTCTCGAGTTGCCCCAGCAGCGGGCCGGCTTCCGGGTGACGGCGCAATTCCTCCACCGCGACCCCGGGTTCGCGGCTTTCCAGATTGAGCCGTTTGCGCCAGTAGGCGAGCAACCCCCGCTCCAGATTCGCCAGTTCGGCCTGCGAGAGTTTACCAGCTACGGCACCCTCGACCAGCGGCTTCAAGCGATCGGCCAGCGTGACGGGTTGATCCAGCGAGGCGTGCCGTGAGCGGGGTCTTGGCAAGATAAACGAGGCGATCAGTGCCATCAGCCCCAGTGCCCAAATCACGGTACCCGCGATGACCAGTGTGCGGTAGCCACCCAGACGCGGCCCCGGTTCCACTTCCAGCTTGTTCGGTTCGATCTGGCCCGGTGGGAGGACCGGATTCACCTGAACGAGCAGCGGGGGTAAATCGGTTGCGGCTGCGCCACTCTTCCGGCGGAGGTAGTCGCGGAGGTCATGCTGACCCGGCGCGAGCCCAGTGTATTCGAGATCGTAGCGGAAGTCGGTGCCATGCGGGTAAACCTGAACCACGCGCAGCACAACCGGGCTCTTCCGATCCGTGAGGGGCTTCGCTTCGAGCTCTGGCCCGGGTAGCACAACCGCTTCCAGAGCCCGCGGCATTCCCACCGTCGATTCGGCTCGCATCGGTGGCGGCGGTTCTTGAGCCTGCAGGGAAGCCAGTCCCAGCACGCAGGTGACCAGCGCCGCGATCCCACGGAATCGCAGAGTTCGTTGCCGGGTGTGGTTCGTTCCTTGCGTACCAGCCTTCACGCCCTTGCCCTCATTGGTCCAACACGCGCATCGCTCGGTCATCGACGCCCACGCCCCAGGACATTCCGGGACATCAGGAAGTTACGCAAATGCGCAATAAACGGCTGATCGGTGCGGATCAGAAGCTGGTCCACCCCTGCGCGCTTCAGTTCCCGGCTTGTCTTTTCTGGATCGACCCATTGCTGAGCGGAGCGGGTCACAAACACGCGACCACTCTCGGCTTCACCTGCCCGGAGGAACCCCGCACCCCGTACGCCCATCTCGGCGGGGTCTTGCATCTGAATCACCACGCAATCGTGCCGTTGAGCCAACAGCTTGAGCGCCGGCACGGCTTCGGGATCGTGCAAATCCGAAAGGGTGATTACCAGGCAGCGGTTCGGCAGCGTGGGAGCCAGTTCGGTAATCCGTTTGCCCAGGGTTGTGGGCTCGTCGTAGCGAAAGCGGCGGAAGGAGTGCAACCATTGCAGAATGCGGGCTCGCGACAGGCTCGGTTCCAATCGCAAGTCGCGGCCCCCCACGCCGACCACCCCGACCGGGCTCACCCGATCGAGGCAGGCAAACGCCAGGCCACCCGCAATGTGAACCGCCACAGCGTACTTGCTGCGTTTGACCGAACTCACGGTCATCGACGCCGAGGTGTCCATCAGGATGTAGCAAGGGAGTTGCTTCGGGGCCTCGTATTCCTTCACGAAGACTTTGCCCGTGCGAGCCGTCACCCGCCAGTCGATCGAGCGAACCGGGTCGCCCGGCTGGTACTGGCGCGACTGCGCGTACTCGATCCCCGAGCCCAGGAAGGGAGAGTGATCGCTTCCGTAGTTGAGCGCATCGGCCAGTTTCTTGACCGCGATCAAGAACTGGCGGGCGTTCAGGTGGTCGGCGCTGTCGAGATAGCCTTCCATCGACCGTCCTAACTGAAAGCACGGAATCTGGGGTGTGAAGGGCAGGCCCGTTGGGTGCGGCGCGGCCGGTGTTCCGGTCAGGCGTCGATCTTCACTTTCTTGGCTTTCCCGCGGGTAAGGTCGTGCAAGATCTCTTGCAGCACATCGTCGCTGCGCTTGCCGTCGGCAAGGGCCTCGTAGTTCAAGCGGATGCGGTGCAGGATCACGTCGGGTGCCAGAGCATAGAGATCGTCGGGCACGACATAGTTGCGGCCGCGGATCAAGGCCCGCGCCTTGGCGGCTTTGATGAGGGAGATGCCGGCACGTGGGCTGGCTCCGAGTTCGATATCCGGGTGGCTCCGCGTTCGCGTGACGGTATCGACCACGTGTTCCAGGAACGTATCGCTCACGTGAATTTGTGCCGCAGCCTCCATGGTGGCCACGAGATCGTCGATCGTACCAACGGGCTCTTCCGCCAGCACATCGAACTCGGTCCGGGCCACGGCTCCACCGCCTTCGCGCTTCACGCCCAGGTTCATATTGCGCCGCAGGATCTCCCGTTCCTCGTCCGGCGTCGGGTACTTCAGCCTGTGGCGAAGCATGAAGCGATCGAGTTGTGCTTCGGGTAGCTCAAAGGTCCCAGCCTGCTCGACGGGGTTCTGTGTGGCGATCACGAGGAACGGCGACGGGAGCTTGAACGCTTCCTTGCCAATGGTCGACTTTCGTTCTTGCATGGCTTCGAGCAGTGCCGACTGAACCTTGGGAGCGGCGCGGTTGATTTCATCCGCCAGGAGCAGATTCGTGAACACGGGGCCCTTGCTCACCCGGAATTCGTTCGTCCGCTGATCAAGGATTTCCGAACCGAGGATATCGGAGGGTAACAAGTCGATGGTGAACTGAATGCGTGAGAACTGCAGGTGAATCGACTTGGCCAGGCACGACACCAGCAGCGTCTTCGCCAGACCGGGCACGCCTTCCAAAAGTAAGTGTCCACCGGTAAGGAGAGCTATCAGGATACGCTCAACCACCACATCTTGACCGACGACGACAGTTCCGATGCGATTGCGCACACCATCGAGGAAGTGAACAATCGAATCCGGTGCGGGTGCTCCGTTGGCAGAATCGGCGTTCAGCGGGTGTGCGGTCGACATCGCCACTCCTGGTGTTGTTGCATGATTCGTGAATAACGCCACCGGCCAAGGGACGTTTCAGTGCGTTGTCAGAGATTCGCGGAAACCACAACGAAAGTTCGAGCGGAGAACGGGAGAGGTTCTGTCGGACTCTCGTTTGGTTATAGTGGTTCGCCGCAACGGAAGAAAGTGGTGAGGTGCGCGATCATGCTGCAGCGCTGCCTGTGGTTGTATGCGAGCGAGGAAACCGAATTTTGCGATTCCTGAATCCCTATTTTGAATTCCAACTCGAATAATGAAAGCGGGAGCTGTGTCCAGTTGCTCCCCCAGGCGAGGGAATCACGCGGATGTTTCAATCGTTAAGATTGGGTAAATTCTTCGGCATCGACCTCTACATCCACGGGACGTTCTGGCTGTTGCCGCTGATCGTGCTCATGAGTGGGCTCATTGCGGGGAGCAGCGCGCAAGCCGTGACCGGGGAGTTGGTCTTCCTGTTTGCGGTGTTTGGCTGCGTGGTGCTTCACGAGGTGGGGCACGCCCTGGCCGCACGTTCCTATGGCATTGGCACACGCGATATCACGCTCTACCCGATTGGCGGGGTCGCTTCGCTGGAATCGATCCCGGAGAAGCCGAGCCGCGAGATTGCCATTGCGCTTGCCGGGCCAGCCGTGAACCTCGTCATTGCGGTGGCGCTCCTGATGGGGCCAGTCGGTGGTGAACTGATCAATCCATGGGCCGCGACCGCGGTCGATGACAGTGGGCTGAATCTGTTGGCTGTGAAAGTCTTCTGGGCCAACGTGATTCTGGCCTGCTTCAACCTGCTGCCTGCGTTCCCAATGGATGGTGGCCGGGTTCTCCGTGCCGTTCTGGCCACACGGATGAATCGCGTGCGAGCCACGGCCACGGCAGTCGGCGTGGGGAGCGTCGTGGCAGGCATCTTCCTGGTGACCGGCATCCTGACAGGACACTTTGGCTTGATTGCCGTTGCCATCGTGGTCTATCTACTGGGCAAAATCGAATTGGCGGGTGTTCGGTTTCGCGCTGCCCACCAGGAATGGAACGAACGGATCGAGGATTGGGCCGCACCGCCGACCGAGCGGAATACCGAGCGGAATGCGGCCGGGGTTTCCGACGGCTTCACGGGTCTGATGTGGGATGCGAGCCACCGGGCCTGGGTGCAATACCAGAACGGCCAGATCGTTCGTGTGATCAACTCCAGCCAGTGATCGACTCACGCGCGGGCTTCAATCGCCCACCGCCCGATCCCAGTCGGCCAGTTGCCGGCGTAGTTCGTCGAAGTCCAACCCTGGGGCCAACGGAATCCCGGTGGCCTCGGGAGCTTCGATCTGCCGTGAGGCACGCAGCGCTTCCTCCAAGCGCCGCACCCACACCGGCACATCGAGCCCCACACCACTCACATTCTCGGCCAGCGGTTCCACGGCGATCTGTAAACGAGTAAAGGCCGCATTGTCCTCGCCCTGGCTGTTGCGGGCCGCTTCCGCCGCGGGGGCCACTCGTGCTGCAGCCTGATCAATGACCAGCGACAACATGAAGCGCTCCTCGATCCGGTCGCGGATGGTGCCGAGCTTCACCCCATGCCGCGTCTCCAGTGCTCCGAGTCGATCCAGCAGATCTTCAGCCAGGCCGGCAGTCTTGTCCGCAATGAATTCGCGCCACTTCTCCGCCAGTGCGTCGTTGCCCGACTTGCACAGCGATTCGTGCGCGATCGCGAGCGGCCGGAGTCGCCAGGCGTAGCGTTCGTAGCGCACTTTGACCCGGAGGAAATCGAGCAGAATGTGCAGGTTCTCGCCGTAGTCCGATTGCGTGGTCGTGGTGTTATAGTCGCGGTATTCGTCGTAGTGCTCCACGAGCGACTGCAATACGATCTCGGCCGTTTTGGTTGTTCGATCCCGATCGAGCGAACCCGCTTGCCAGTCGTCGAGTAATTGTGGTCGGCGTTCGTTCTCGGTCTGAGTGGCTTCGTGATCGAGCCACGCGGTCACACCGCGTGCAAGTATGCCCCGCATGTTCGACAGACCCAGAAACGGGACCGTGAATAACTCTCCACCGTACTTCTTGACGAAACTGCGGACCAATTCCCAATCGTCGTCATCATTGATCGATTCCAGCACCGATAAACGCAGCGATTGACTGTGTTGCACCCACAAGTCCTGGAACGACTCCGCAAGCTGGAAGAGTATCGTCGAGAGCGGGCCATCCGGGCCGAGGTCTTCACCACTGGTGGCAGCAACTGTCAGCAGTGTTTCGACCGAGCCTGTGAGGGCAGTGCGGAAAAGCTGATCGAAGCTACTGACCCGACGGCCCTCCGGTGGATGGTTCCGCTCCATCTGGCGAGCCAGTTTGGTGAGCTCGAAGGTTTCCCGCAGCAGTCCGAGCCGGGGCAATTGCGTCAGCAGATCTTCCAGCACATGCAGCGCCGTTTGTGCTCGAAGCACGTCGTGCAACTTCCCACCATCGGAGGGAGGGCAATAGAGCAACGGCTCACTGCGAAACAGTGTGATAAAGCCCGGTAGTACTGCTTGAACCCCGGCGGGATCGCCGTGACCGGCGGCGCGGTTCATTCGCCCGAGGAGTTGCTCCCAGGCTCCGGAAGGTGGAGTCTGCGCTGCATCAGCATTTGCAACGTGGGCCGGCAACTCACGCGCGGTTGTGGTCAGCGCCTCGAGCGCACGCACGGAACGCCCCATCTCGACGCAGGCCATCACACCCAAATCGAGCAAGTGCCCCTTGAGAGCCCGGCGGCGGTCGAACTCGATCATGCTTTCGTGGCCGCTGGTGGGGTTCGGGATTGCCACGGCCGTGACGCGGTCCAGGAACACTTTCAGTTCTTCATAGATTCGGCGTGCCGTCGTTAGCCAGCCCGACAACGCTTCTTCGCCACCGATTTCATCGCTTGTCCAAAGCTCGGGACGGGCGGCCTGTCGCCACAACTTGGCGATCGAATGGAGAAAGCGGAGCCGTTCTTCCAGCGAAGCGGCCTCGGCTTCTAATGCGAAGTCTGCGACGCCCGAGGGTTCGCCGCCGGCCACCGCGCTGTCTTCGCCATCGTCGGTTGAATCCTTGTAGGTCATCCCGTCGTAGGCCGCATCGAACTCGCGACCGGATTGTTGCTCTTCATCGTCGGGTTGCGGCTCTTGGAGCCATTTCCTCGGCACTAGCCACACATCACTGGCATTCACTTCCAGCAGTTCGAAGAACCGCCGTACCATCGCCGCCCGTGCGACTGCAGGGTCCGTTTCGGCCGTGGTCACCGCGCGCACCCAGCGTTCTGCCAGCGCCTCGAACGAGGCTGACGGTTCTTCCAGCGGCACCAGTTCGCTTTCCGAAAGCCACGTCATCAGCAGCGCCATTGCGGCCCGGTATTCCTGCCGAACAATCAGCGGCTCGATGACCTGTGCAAACGCGGCAGGACTGGAAAAGCCCTCGCGGTGCTGACGCCAAAAGCCGATGTCGTTCGAACCGGGCACCCGCTGCGACCACGCCGTCAGAGCCCCGGCAACGTGATCGGCGGCATCGGCCCGCTCACCTCCGGCAACTCGGGGAAGGTCGCTGACGGTCGAGGTGGCAAATCGATCCCACCACGATGCAAGTTCCCGCAGCCCGTTGCTGAGCTTTTCGCGGGTTTGCTCCTCGCCCGCCACAGCCGCGGCAGCTATGGACTTGGCATACAGATCGAACTGGCGACCGATCTGATGAATCAGTTCCTCGGCCCGCGGATCGCGCACCGTGTCTTCACGCCCGGGGAAAATCGGGAACAGCCCCTGGTACCCCAGGATGTTCCACGGATCGATCAACGCGCCGCAGTCGATGCCGCGACGCAACAATTCTTCCGCCTCACCAAGTAATTGCAGCGCGTCGGTCGTTCGGCCGGCATCTGCGGCAAAGCTGATTTCGGTTTGCCGAATGCGGATCTCGGTGCCGAACCGCACGGCAGGTGCCACGATCTTCGAAGTTTGTTCGCGTGCAGCCGTCGGGTAACCCATTGCCGCGTACAGTTGGGCCAGGCGACGATCTTGCAAATGCGCGGCACGCTGCGAGGCAATCGCTTGATTGAGGTACTGCCGGACCCCCGCAAATGGCTGCTGTCGCTTCTCGGCCTCATTGCGAAGGCGGGTACCATGTGGCCCCGGTAAGGCTTTCAAGAGTTGCTGGTAGAACGCATCCCGATAGCGTGCAATCCGGGGAACCAGTTTGGACAATGTGACGGTAGAATCGTGGTAGCTCGGTCCGGAACCGCTCACTCCGGCACCCATCAGAATCGTACCGGCGAGCACGGCAGCGGCTTCGAACAGTCGTTCTGTCGGGTCCGAGTATCCCGCGGTTGGGGTGAGCGGCTCGCCTTGAGGTGCCACCCAACTCAGTAGCGTGTCCAACGTCATCTGCCGCAACACGAATCGCTTGTAAAACCCATGGTTGTCGATCGTGTGCGGATCCCATTCCCCAAAGAGCACGTTGGGCCGTTTGTTGATGGGGTGAAAGTGATCGTGCGCCCGGGGATCGAACGCCAGTTCATCGAGTTGCTCGAGATTGAAGCTCGCCTCTTCCAGTAATTGCGGATCGGTGCGGGTAACCAGTTCCAGCGCGGTACGCACCAGATCGGCGTACGGTCCGGGAGCACAACCGGCACCGTGTAGATACAGCGGAACGGGGCGGACTTTCTCGTGCGGGTAGTATTCTGTATTCGGCCGCGATTCCAGCAGTGCGATGGGGCGGTAACCCACGTAATCGTTCAAGCTATTCAAGCCACTGCTCAAAAGCAGTTCGGGTTCGTCCCAGGGTGGCCCCTGTCGCAGAATCGCCTCACAGCAACGAGCCAGGAAGAATGCAGTGAACAGGTCGCGATCGGGTTGGTGGGCGAGCAGGTTCGTGTGATGCTGGCGATACTGCGCGGTGAGTTGAACCAGCGCTGCCTCGATGACCGCGCGGGCCTGCGTGGCATCGCGGAACACGGGCGAACCGGCGGCTTCGAGTTGAACCAGTTCGTGCGTGAGCCAACGGGGCAGGGTCAGCCACGGGGTTGCATCCCCCCCCATCTGCAGGTGCCCCCAGGCGTCCGCCAGACCGCGCTGGAACCTCACATCGGGGCGACCGTCTGAGAAGTTCAGGTATCCGAGCAACTTCGCCGGATCGGTCTTGTGGGAGAGTTCGTGTAAGATACCGTCCATCCGCGGGCCGTTCCTTTCCGCCCCCGGGTCGCACCCCGGGCTACCGTTCAGCATAAAACAACCGGAGCCCGAGACAAAGCCCGCGCTGACTCAGAGACGGCTTTCTTTCCCAACCTGTTACACGATCATGGGACCTGGTAATGCCGATTCGTCTCGTTGCGCTGGTTTCTGGAGGTGGGACCACGCTTCAGAACTTGATTGACCGCCAGGCCGCGGGCACACTCTCCGCAGAGATCGTGGGTGTGCTGTCGAGCCGGGCTGGCGTGCAGGGCATCGAACGTGCGACCCGCGCCGGGATTCCGGTCGAAGTGGTCGTACGCCATCCGGGACATCAACCCGCTACTCACGAAGCGTTTAGTGCAAGAGTCTGGAATGCGGTCCGGGCGTTCCAGCCCGATCTCGTTTGCATGGCGGGGTGGTTGCATCTCTTGCCAATCCCCAAGGAGTTTCACCACCGCGTGTTGAACATCCACCCGTCCTTGTTACCCGCATTTGGGGGCAAGGGCATGTACGGCCGCCATGTGCATGAAGCGGTGCTGGAGTATGGGGCGAAGGTGAGCGGCTGCACCGTTCATTTCGCCGACGATTCCTACGACACCGGGCCGATTCTGGTGCAGAAGTGTGTTCCCGTTCTCGAAGACGATGTCGCCGAAACACTGGCCGCACGGGTCTTTCAGGCAGAATGCGAGGCGTATCCCGAGGCGATCGAGTTGCTGGCAACGGGCCGCGTGCGTGTGCAGGGACGCCGCGTGCGCCTTTCCGAGTAAGGCCATCGCGAGTCCGTTCAATTGGCCGGCTTCTCGGGCTTACTGCCCGGTTCGTTGCGACGGCGGAACTTCGCAGGCAGCTTCGGGGTTTCGGCTTTGGGGGCAATCGGTTTCTGCTTGAGGGCTTTGTCGGCAATGTCTGTTCGGAAGTGCATCCCGAGGAACTCGATGAGCTTGATCGCCTCGTAGACTCGCGCTTTTGCTGCGGCAAGGTCATCGCCCAGTGCTGTCACACCCAGAACACGCCCGCCGTCGGTGACCACACGACCCTTATCATCGATCCTGGTTCCCGCGTGGAAGACTTTCACATCAGTCATCTTGGCAGCTTCTTTCAACCCGGTGATGATTTTGCCGGTATCGTACTTCCCGGGATAGCCGCCCGAACACATCACCACACAGACTGCGGGCCGGGGGTCCCACTCGATCTTGTCCTCGAAATCCTGTAATCGTTCATCGGCGACTGCTTCCAGGAGATCGACCAGGTCGGTCTTCAGCCGCATCATGAGCGGTTGCGTTTCCGGGTCACCGAACCGGCAGTTGAACTCCAGCACGCGCGGCCCTTGATTGGTGATCATGACGCCGGCGAAGAGCACCCCCTGGAATGGGTAGCGGCCCCGCTTCATGGCGTGCACGGTTGGCACGAACACCCTCTCGTCCAGTTCCGCCAGCAGTTTCGCGGTTCCCAGAGGTGCCGGGCAGTAGGTGCCCATGCCGCCGGTATTCGGCCCTTGATCACCGTCGAAGACCGCCTTGTGATCCTGGCACGGTGGCAACGGAATGATGGTGCGGCCACTCACGAGCGCCAACACCGAGAGTTCCTCGCCATCCAATTTCTTCTCAACAACGATTTTGCGACCCGCCATGTCGCCGAACTCGGCGTGCGTCATGATCCGGCGTACGGCTTGCAACGCTTCGGCGTTGTCCTTGCAAACCACGACGCCCTTGCCCGCTGCGAGGCCATCGGCCTTGACCACCACCGGGTAATCGCGTGTCTCAATGTAGGCCCGTGCCGGCTCGGGATGGTCGAACACCTGGAACTCGGCCGTGGGCACATCGGCGTGCCGCATCAACTCCTTGCAGAAGACCTTGCTCCCCTCGATGCGTGCCGCTTCTTGCGACGGCCCGAAGACCTTGATGCCTTTGCGGCGTAGATAATCTGCCAGCCCCGCCGCCAGCGGATCTTCAGGACCAATCACGACCAGCCCGATGTTCTCCTTGGTGCAAAAGCGAGCCATGCGATCGGTCTCGAAGTGTTCGATGAGAACATTCGTGACCCCTTCGCTCGCAGTCCCCGCGTTGCCAGGAGCGCAAAAGATCTTCTCCGCACGGGGCGATTGCTTGATCTTCCAGACCAGGGCGTGCTCGCGCCCGCCTTTACCGATCACCAGAATGTTCATGTGGCCAGGCTCTCCGTCCTGCACGGGCAGGGCTACTTGCCAAGGTGTGGGGCGTGTTAGCTCGTGGCCGATACCGCGCGGACTGCAGCCCACAGTTCGAGAATGTTGCGACGGTTCTGACCCAGGTCACCGATCCCCACGCGGCTCTTGCTGCTGGCCTGCACGACCGTACCCGTGGCATGTGGTTCGAAGGTGAGCACGATATCGTCCACGAACCGGGCAATCGGCGTGGTTCGGGTCAACCGGAGTTCTTGCGAGGATTCCGAAACTACCTGCCAGCGGGGAAGCGTCGCCACGGCTTTCCGGATGCAAGACGGTGCAACGTCCACCGGCACCGGCACCGTAATTGGGCCGAGATCGCTGTGAGTCGGTTCGAGTGTGTTGGCCCAGTTCTTGGTGAACCAGCGTACAAGCCCCATCGTGGCCCCCGGAATGCTTCCACGTCGTCACTTATGGCGTCTTCCAGTGTATCGCATGCGTAGCCGGCGGCCATGTACATCACGATTCCGCTGGAGTCTTGCTTGCGATCCCGCGGAGCTTCGTGTATACTAAAACTGTTGTTTAGGCTAACCTATCCTTGCGAGGAGTAACCGCGAATGCTGGGGCGTGTTGCCTGTGTTGCATTCCTGTTGACTGGGCTCACAACTGTCGGCATGGGGTGCTCGGGGCGTGAGGGACCGCCGCAATTCCAGGGGCCGCCGGTCCGTGTGGTTTGCACGACGACGTTGGTGGCCGATGCGGTACAGCGTGTCGGGGGCGATCGCGTTGAAGTGCAAACGCTGATGGGGCCGGGAGTCGATCCGCACAAGTACATCATGTCGGCGGGTGATCGTAAGAAGCTCGATGAGGCCCATCTGGTCTTCCTGAATGGCTTGCATCTGGAAGGGAAGATGGCCGATGTGTTCGAGAAGAATCACCAGCGCTGGCACACCGTTGCCGTGGCGGAAGGGATTGCGACCGAGCAATTGCGGCATGCCGATACCGATGGTGGCGAGTACGATCCGCATGTCTGGTTTGATCTCTCGCTCTGGATGCAGGTGGTGAAGCGAATTCAGACTGCACTCACGGAACTCGACCCTGCGGGTGCCGAGATATATGAGCGGAATGCCGAAGCCTATCTGAAGGAACTCAGCGATCTGGAACTCGAGATTCGAACGCAGCTCCATCGCGTGCCGAAGGAGCGACGTGTCCTGGTGACCTCGCACGACGCCTTCGGTTACTTTGGCCAACGTTATGGCTTCGAGGTGATTGGTCTGCAAGGCGTAAGCACCGCCAGTGAAGTCGGTACAGCACAACGGCACAACCTGGCCACCACGATTGGCACCCGGCGTGTTCCGGCGGTCTTCGCCGAGACATCCGTCCCCACCGAGGGGCTCAAGGCCGTTCTGGAAGATGTGGAGAAGAAGTATCAGCACCGCGTGAAGCTGATCGGTGGAGATGCTGCCCTGTATTCGGATGCCCTTGGAGAGCAGGGTTCGCCCGGTGCGACCTATGCCGGGATGATCCGCCACAATGTCCAGGTGATCGTGGAGGCACTCAGCCAGTAGCCAGGCGAGCGGCGACTGCGGGTGATCGTTCGATGGCACAGATTCCTGCGATCGAGGTGCACGACCTCACTGTCGCGTATCGGGAACACCCGGTCCTGTGGGATATTGATCTCCAAGTACCGCCGGGCGTGCTGATGGCGGTTGTCGGGCCGAACGGAGCCGGGAAAACCACACTCATCAAAGCGATTCTTGGACTGATTCAACCGGTGACGGGCGAAGTGCTCATCGAGGGGAAAGCGTATTCGCCTCGCAATCAAACCGTGGCGTATGTGCCGCAGCGGGGCACCGTGGACTGGGATTTCCCGACCACGGTGCACGATGTCGTCATGATGGGCACTTACGGTAAGCTCGGCTGGCTTCGGCGACCGGGTGCAGGGGAACGCACGGCAGCCACTGAGGCTTTGGCGCGAGTCGGCATGGCCGAGTTCGCTCGCCGGCAGATCAGCCAGCTTTCGGGCGGGCAGCAGCAACGGGTCTTCCTGGCTCGGGCGCTGGTGCAAGACGCGCTGGTTTACCTCATGGATGAACCATTCCAGGGCGTCGATGCGTTGTCGGAGAAGGCAATCGTCGAGATTCTGCGCGAGCTGCGGTCGCGCGGGCGCACGGTGCTTGTGGTTCACCACGATCTGCAGACGGTGCGGGAATACTTCGACTGGGTGACATTGCTGAACGTGCGTGTCATCGCCAGCGGCCCCGTGGAAGCGGTCTTCACACCCGAGAACCTCCGGCGGGCCTACGGGTCGGGTATCCACACCGGGCCGGTCGATCGCTCGGCAAGCCTCACTTCTTGATCGCCCAGACCCGCACGGTTTTGTCGTCGCTACTGAGATGGTTATCTGCTCTTCAGGCGTCGGCGCAGTGAGTTAAGTCGGAGCAGTTGCTGGCAGCGGGCCATTCGGGTACAGAATGCTACTTGTTTGGGTGATCTTCTGCTGACGAGCTTCTCTTGTGCTTGAGCAGCCTGACACGCTACAAACGGGCATGCAATTCACGGGTGCGGCACGCTTTTCCCTGGTGACAACCCATTTGCTTGGCGCGGCTACAGCGCTGGGTGATTGGTCGATGTTTTCCTGGCGTGCCTTGCTGGGCATTGTTCAGCGATCGTTCCGCCGGCAGGAGTTGCTGCGCGTTTCGGTAGAAGTGGGTTACGCCAGCGTCGGCGTTGTCGCGATTACCGGTGCGTTCATCGGGATGGTGCTGGCGGTGCAAGCGTATGGCCAGTTCCGGACGCTCGGCATGGAAACCTCGCTGGGTGCGGTCATCCATATGTCGGTGGTGCGGGAACTGGGGCCGGTGCTGGCCGCGGTGATGCTCTCGGGGCGAGTCGGCTCGGCCATGGCTGCGGAACTGGCGTCCATGCGCGTGACCGAACAGCTCGATGCGCTGGCGTGCCTGGGTGTTGATCCGGTGAAGTACCTGGTCGCGCCGCGAGTGTTGGCCTCCATCATGCTTTTGCCCTTGCTGACCGTTCTCGCCGATCTGATGGGCCTGTTCGGAAGTAGCTTGATTTGCCTGCAAGTGTACCAGATTGATAGCCATCACTACTGGCGACACACGCAGGATTTCGTGAAGGTATGGGATGTGTTCACGGGTCTGGTGAAATCGGTCATCTTCGGAGGCGTGTTTTCGCTGATCGCCTGCCACCGCGGCTTCAATAGCCAACCCGGCGCGGCAGGTGTGGGTCGGGCCGCGACCGAAGCCTTCGTGCTCTCGTTCATCGCGATTTTGGTGCTCGACTTCTTCATGGCGATGATGGCCAATAGCCTTTACAACTTGATCTGGCCCGGGGCGGTTTCGCGGGTGGCCTGATGCCAGCGCCGCGGGTATGCCAGTACCGTGCGGCACCGCACCGGCCACTCTCCGATTCTGGGTCACACGGAAATCATGACACGCAAGCCCATCGTGGAATTCCGTGACGTTCAAATGCAATTCGGCCTTCAGCGGGTGCTGGCCGGTGTAGCAGTTACCATTCTTCCCCACGAAACCGTGGCCATTATTGGAGAAAGCGGTTGCGGGAAAACCGTGCTATTGAAGCTGATCGTCGGGTTGTTGGCACCCACCCACGGGGAGGTCCTCTTCGAGGGAGCCCCATTGCAAACGTTCTCGGAACGGCAACTCACCCAGATGCGGTTGCGGGTCGGCTTTCTCTTTCAGCAAGCGGCCCTCTTCGACAGCCTGAACGTCTTCGATAATGTCGCGTTTGGGTTGCGTGCGAAAGGTGGCCTAACCGACGCAGCCATCACCGAGCGAGTGCATGATCGCCTCACTGAGGTGGGGTTAGCGCTCTCGGTGGTGTCGAAGATGCCCGCGGAACTCTCGGGTGGGATGCGCAAGCGGGTGGGGTTGGCCCGGGCGCTGGCGCTCGACCCGGACATGATTCTGTACGATGAGCCGACCACCGGGCTCGACCCGATCATGACCGATGTGATCAATGAGTTGATTCTGCGAACACGCGAGCGGCGACCGGTCACGAGTGTGATCGTCACCCACGAGATGCGCACCGTCCAGAAGTGTGCCACCCGTGTCGTGATGCTGTATCCGCTGGCCCGGCTCTCCGAGAACGAACCCCAGATCATTTACGACGGCCCGCCCGAGAACATGCTGACTGCAGACGATGCCCGTGTGCGCCAGTTCGCCGAGGGTAATGCCAGCGACCGATTGATCGAAGGCAAGTAGGCGAACGGCTGCCACGCGGGCACGATTCCCGACAGAGTTATTGTGGGTCGTCGGTCAGCCGCTTCGGCAACTTCAGCGTAAATGTCGAACCCTTTCCGACCACGCTTTCCACCCGAATCCGGCCATGATGCTGCTCGATAATCTGGCGACAGACGCTCAGCCCGAGCCCGGTGCCGCCACGGCCATACTCATCGGGTTTCTTGGTGGTGAAGAACGGCTCGAAGATCATGCGGAGTTGATCTGGTGGAATGCCGAGGCCCGTATCCGCAACCTTCACTTCCACGGTGTCGCCAGTGTCGTTCTCGCGGACCTCGATCTTGAGGCGGCCACTGTGATGCATCGACTGCCGGGCGTTGATGACCAGGTTCACGAGAATCTGCTCGATCTGCCCGGGCACAACCCAGGCGGTCGGGCGTGTTACGAACCGAGTTTCGACATGAATCCGGTGCTTCATCAGATCCTTTTCGGTCAGGATCAGCACCTCTTCGACCAACCGGGCAACATCGCATTTCTGCCGGTGAGCGCCGCTTTTGCGAGCAAAGCCTAGCATGCCGCCCGCAATGACCGCAGCCCGTTGCCCGGCCTTGACGACGCGCTCGAAGGACTGTTGCTTCTCGGTCAGATCCGGGTTCCGCATACCCAGTTTGGCGGAGTTGATGATGGTGGTCAGGATATTGTTGAACTCGTGCGCGATGCTCGAAGCCAACTCGCCGACGCTGCTCAGTCGCTGAGCTTGCAGCAACTGTAGTCGAAGAGTCTCGATCTCGCCCACGGATGTCATCACCTCTGCGTCGGTCATGAATAAACCTCCCCCACAGCCGCTTCGGGTCTACCCGCGAAAGCACCGGCTCCCGACGCCTTGAACGTCCAGGAGTGCCCCATCCGGCCTCTTTCGGCGGGCCGGGCGAACCCGTTCCGCACACCGCTCACAAGAGGTATCGACCACGCCGATGAGAACACTTCATCCGAACCGCACAATCGGAACCGTCGAGCGGCGAGGTGCGATTCTCCAGGCGCTTCAAGTGAAGATCTGGGTAACGCAGAACGGAGACTGAGCCAAAATCGGATCAGTCAGGATGCGGGGATCGGAGAAGGGGCGAGCATGTTCGCTAGAGTGGAAGCGTGCCACAACCAACTGCGTAATCGTTGATTGCGCTCACGCTTCAGTCTTGAGCGGGTTCGCGGCTGCCAGCTCGTTCACGGCCAGCACGGGCGGTGGCACCATCAGCAATTGCCGGGTTTCCCAGGCTGAGCCCAGTGACACCAGTTCACTCATTGCCAGGTTGGGTATCCGCCCAATCGTGTTCCAGTCGCCGGGGCCGCGTCCCTTCAGCAAACTCACCAGAAGCACCTTGCACACCACTCCATGGCAAATGATGACCACGCGACCAGCCGGGTACGTCGAAGCGATTCGGGTGAACACGGGTACGGTGCGATCGCGGAGTTCGTCGAACGACTCCATTCCGGGAAAGGCGAATGCCGTTTCGCCGCGTTGCCAGCGATCGTTGGTTTCGTTCCAGATCTGTTCAGCCTCGGCCCGGGGCTTGCGGGACAACGGCCCGACTCGGCGCTCGTAAAGTTGAGGCTCGATGAGGTGCGGCACAGCGCATCGGGCCGCGATCGGTGCGGCGGTATCGCTGGCGCGGATCATGGCCGAGGAGATGACCACGGTCGGTTGCTGGGTTGCGAACCACTCCGCAGCGGCCAGCGCCTGGCGTTGGCCATGTTCCCCCAGTTCGACATCCGATTCCGCACCGTGGAAGAGTGTCGGTGTCGCGGTCTCCGCGTGCCGAGCAAGCCAGATCGTCATAAGCTTCACGTCTCGGGATTGAGGGCAGTCTGCGTTGCAGCATTAGTAGTAGTGCGTTTTGAGGAAGCGTCGTAT
Organism: Gemmata sp.; assembly: GCA_041749835.1. GTDB lineage: Bacteria > Planctomycetota > Planctomycetia > Gemmatales > Gemmataceae > Gemmata. The sequence continues at coordinate 16,618 of JBGTAO010000112.1, forward strand.
ATCTGTTGCCGAGGCTGCCCGGGCGGCAGAGCGAAATAGCTGCCCTCACGGACATTCCAGGCTGAGCACGAAGCGCGATCCAGAGCCGGAAACGCCCGAGTCGTTACGCAGATGTGACTTGAACCCGTGCAGGAGAAGCGGCAAACTAAACAGTGGTTGAGTGTCTCTGCAGGAGGGGTTCTCGTGAATGGACTTGCACTCGCAGCGCTGATACTCGGTGTGGGCGCGCCGGTGCCCGTTCCGAGTTCACCGGTTCCGCCGGCCAATTCCCGAGTGGATCGCTTCCAGGCCGAGAACTTCGCCCGGCAGGTTCACACGCTCGCGAATCAAGTGGCGGAGATGTACGTCCGCCCAGTGGATCCGAAGAACCCGGAGAAAGCACTCGTCGAGGCGGCCATTCGCGGGCTTTACGACGAAGCGGGGCTTTCGGTCCCCGATGCGGTGATCGCGGCGACCGCACGAGCGAATTCGTCCACAGAGTTGGTGACATTGCTCGCCGATGTGCGGATCTTGCTGGGCAATCATCCCAACTTGAACGGGGCGCGGTCTCTGTTCGCCGCCATGAATGGCTTCCGCTTCGCAACCGATAGCATCTCGAATCTGGCGAGCCCGCGCGTCAACAGTTTTGCTTCCATCGACCAGGACTTTGGCATTGGCATCGAACTCGATGGCGTTGTCGGTTCACGCTGGACGCTCTACCACGTGGAACAGGGCGTTGCCACTGGCCGTTTTCCCCCGACCGGCTACTTTGGCCCGGCTCCGAAGCCCGACGCGGTTACCAGCCCCGCCGTGTTCCCCTGGCGTGTCAAGCGGGTGATTCCTGGGAGTCCTGCGCAACAGGCTGGAGTGAAGCCGGGCGATCTGATCACGCACATGAACGGGGTGGAGATCACGCTCGAACGGGCCAACAAGATGTTTTCCGAGTTCGTCAATGCCCGACAAGCCTTCGACCCGCAGACTCGCTTGCCGGCCCGAATCGAACGCACAATCACCTTTCAGCGCGAGGGACAAAAGCCATTCACCAGCACGATCAAGAGCGGGAACTACACCCCAGAAAGTGCGTTCGGTGTGATGCGAACGCTGGAAGACAAGTGGGATTGCTTGCTCGATCGCCAGGCGAAGATTGGGTATATCCGTCTGGGGCCGATCGAGACGGGGCTCGACAACAAAGTCGCTGAGATGATGAACGAACTCACCAAGCAGGGTTGCCGCGGCTTGATCCTGGATTTGCGCTGGTGCCCCGGCGGTTATGTCGATCCGGGCACCAAGATTGCTGGGATGTTCCTCAAAGATGGCTCGGTGATTGCCAAGATGGAATACCGGAATCTTCAACGGGCGGGAACTGCCGGCGACCTTCGCACCCCGCCCGGTGGCGGCAAATACTCGGACTTGCCATTGGTTGTTCTGGTCGGGCAAGAGACCACTGGCGGCGGGGAACTAATCGCGAGTGCCATACGGGATAACGATCGCTGCGTGATCATCGGTCAACGCACCGTAGGGCGGGCTTCGATTCAGAGCACGATCACGGCTGGGTTCGCCGATATGCAATTCCGGGTGACCAGCGGAACCTCGTTGCGGCCGAACGGCAAAAGCCGGCAAAAGAAATCGGATAGTCAGCCGACCGACGATTGGGGAATCCGCCCGGATGACGGTTTGGAAGTCCCCATCACGGCAGACAAATCGGCAGAATTGCGCCGACAGGCCGAGTTGCATGCGCTGCGCCCCGCCGACAGCAATGAGGCGCTCACCTTCGATGATGTCACACAAGACCCGTACCGCCTCGCAGCGCTGGACTACTTGCGCAAGAAGCTCGCCAAGAAGTAGCCCCAAAACCAGTTACTGCGGCGAGATGCGGGAATCGTTGCTGATGGCCAAGCGGCGTGGCTTCCCCTCACCGTTCCCCGGGAGCGGGGCCGAGGCCTCGAAACCGGAGCGCCAGGCCCCCAACTCCACGTGCTTCAACAGGTCATCGGCAATACCCAGATCTCCTACCTTCGCAGCGTAGCGCTGGTGCTTCGCGTGATAGACACGTTGAGCATAATAGACCCGGTGAAGCAGGTCGCGGAGCTTCCAATCGGGGTCGGGACGGAACGCCGCAGTACCGGCTTTGGCCGTGCTGAATTGAAGGTAACCCCACCGCTCGGGCCGGTGCATGTCGATCACTCCTTGGGGCGACCAAACCCAGTTGTGCTCGGGCTTCCCCTTCATCTTGCGGTACTTCCCATCGACGACCTCAGTGTCCCACTCCACACGTGAGAAGTTGATCCGCCACTGATCGCCATCCCAGGGCGGCACTGCCGCGTTGCTGAGTTCCTTGAGCCCGGCCCAGGGCCAGCGGATCTCGATCGTCCAACTCTGGTCGGTGTCGCGTGGGTTGTTGAGCGTGCCATTGACCGCCACGGCCGATTTGAGCCCGGTGATTTCCCAGGCGTTCAGAGCTTTCCCACCGTCCTTGTAGGGCTTGGTCAGTAATAAGTCCCACGTGGTGTTCAACGCATTGAGTTCCAGTTCACCGTACAGATGGTTGTCGCCATCCGGATCGAGGAACACCTCGAAGTCGTTGTCCTGAAAGATGACGACATCGTGCTCGGTGAGTGTGGCCCAGATGTGCGGCTCTTCGAGTTCTGCCGCGATGTATAGCGCTTCGTCGTCCCAAAGCATTTTCATGCGCGTGCGGTAGCGTGGCTTCGGCTGTCGATCGCCTTCGATATCCCGGAACTCCTCTGACCAGGGCGCGGCTTTCCAGGCAGCTTCTGTGAGGGCTCCATCGAGCGTGATGGGGCTGGGAGTGCGATAACACACGTAGCCATTCGGGTGTGGGAAAGGCTGCAACATGTCGGCATCGCTTGGGGGCGCGCCACCAGCAGGGACTGCCACCGCAAAACCGAGCGCAATGCCGAATACCACAGAAGCGAATTGTCGTTGCAATCGGAGTGGGAGTGGGCGCATACGATCGCTCCACGAAGAGGAGAAGTTGAGCCGGGGTTCGAGCGGGTCAAAACAATCGACAAGCCTTCCGGATAACCGGTGCTACCATCCAGACCTGATGGCGGAGCCGGGCCAACTTGAGGAATCCCGGCTCACATTGCACA
>JBGTAO010000113.1:0-7822 GCA_041749835.1 Gemmata sp.
GCCCGATAACCCGGTCGCACCGTGCTCCCGCTTGCCGATTCGTAGAAAACCAACATCTGACCCATCAATCACCCCAAAAACCGGCTACCAGCAACGAGCGGGATGGGGCGGAGCGGCAGGGGGCACACATCCACCGCGATATCTACACCACGGATATTGTGGAGGCGATCGAAACGCAGCCAACGCACGAGATACGAAGTGCCACACACACCTTGCGACGGTTCGAAGAATAACTACTTCCCGATGCAGAAGCGCGAAAAGATGCGGTCGAGCAGGTCGTTCGTGTAGATGGTGCCCGTCAGCTCGCCGAGCGGCGTCAGCGCTGCGCGCAATGTTGCGGCAGCGAGTTCGGGTGGATCGCTTTGTTTCACGTGCGCCCGGGCTTCAGCGAGTAATTCGCAGCATGCCATGAGGTGATGCCGACAGCGGCTCTGACTTGGAGCCAACGCTGCCCGCGTCAATGACAGCGCGGTGTCACCAAGCTGTGCCAGAAGGTACTCGATGCCTGCCCCCGTAACTGCGGAGCATGAAGCCGGCAGCGGCAGACCTCCAACATGGGAATCGGGGTTGCTGGCCGTGTCGCATTTGGTCCACACGCGCAATACCTCCGCACCCGTGGCAGCGAGTCGTGCCGCATCGGCTTCTCTGAACTCGCCGTGTTCGTCGCACCACAAAATCACGTCGGCCTGCCGAGTGGCCTCGCGGCCCAGGTGCTGAGCCTGCTCCTCGATCGTATCGGTGGAGTCTTGCCAGCCAGCCGTATCCAGAATCTCACTGGCGACGCCCTGAATGAGCAGCGGTTTCACGAGGTAGTCCCGTGTCGTGCCAGGGACCGGGCTCACCAGTGCTTCGCCGCGACACAGCACGTTGAACAGGCTGCTTTTCCCGGCATTGGGAAGCCCAACGAGCGCGATGCGCAGTGGTCGCCCCGCAACGGTCCGCTCGGAGAGTTGCCGAAGCAATTCGTGGAGTTGCCGCTCGGCCGCGTGCAACCGGGCAAGCGTATCTGCGCGACTGACAAACTCGAGATCTTCGTCCGCGAAATCGAGCGCGGCTTCCAGATCGGCCAACAGGTTCAGCAGATCGTCACGCAGTGCATCGAGGGGTCTTGTGAGCCCCCCGGCCAATTGGTCCAGCGCGGCCGACAGTTCAGTCTGCGAGTGTGCTTCGATGATCGCGTGCACTGCCTCGGCCTGCGGTAGGTTCTTCTTGCCCGCGAGAAAAGCCCGCAGCGTGAACTCGCCCGGTTGCGCCGATCGCGCTCCGGCGTTCAACAGATCGGCGATCAACTGCTCCACGAGTGGCGGTGAGCCGATCGTATGAAGCTCGGCGAGGTCTTGCCCGGTGTAGGAGTGCGGCCCGCAGAAATAGTAGAGCGTGGCCGGAAGCGGCGAGTGAACGCCGGAGAGGGTCACTGTGCCAAGGGTCAGATAGCGTGAACGCTCCGCGACGGTTGGCGTGAACATGGCGTTCAGCACCGCACGTGTGTTCGGCCCGCTGATTCGCACGATTGCTCGCAAGCCCGGACCAGGCGCGGACGAAATCGCCACGATGGTGTCATCCGGGTGTGGCGTGGCAGTCTTCTCGAACGACATCGTGGCCTCCAGTTCGTACACCGGAATGATAGCAAACCGGATTCCGCTGTTCGCTCGTGAGAGATGCCACATGACCGCCATCGAGGCTTACGCTGAACTCATTCGCCGAAGCAAGGAACTCGGCGTGCTGAACTCGTGTGCGGGTGTGCTGAGCTGGGATCAACAGACCTACATGCCGCCCAAAGGAGCGGGGCTCCGGGGCGAACAGATGGCGTTCCTCGCCTCGCTGGCGCACCAAAAGTTCACCGATCCCGCCGTGGGTGAACTGCTCGCCACCATCGAGAGTTCGGAACTGATTCAAGACCCCTTAGCCGACGCCACAGCCAATGTCCGCGAGCTACGTCGGGCGTACGACCGAGCCACGAAACTCCCGCAATCGCTCGTCGAAGAGTTGGCGCGTGTGACCACGGCCGCGCAGCAAACCTGGCAAGTGGCCAAGGAGAAAAACGACTTCGCGAGCTTCCGCCCGTACCTGGAAAAGATTGTGGAGTTGAAACGAGAGGAAGCGAATGCCGTTGGGTTCGCCACGCACCCCTACGACGCGCTGATTGAAGAGTTCGAGCCGGGAACCACCGTGGCCGAGTTGCGGGAACTCTTCACGGGGCTCACACACTCGCTGGTGCCGCTCATTCGCGCGATCACCGAGAGTAGCAGTCAGCCCGATCGCACGGTGCTGGCGCGGGAATACCCGATCGATCGGCAGAAGCTGTTCGCGGAGTCGGCCGCCAGCGCCTTCGGTTTCGATTTCACGGCAGGTCGCCTGGACACCACATCGCACCCGTTTTGTAGTGGCTTCGGTCCCGGCGATTGCCGGATCACCACTCGCTACAATCCCCGGTTCTTCAGCGAGTCGTTCTTTGGTGTACTTCACGAAACGGGTCACGCTCTCTACGAACAGAACCTCCCGGCCGAGCACTTCGGCACACCGCTGGGTGTAGCGTGTTCGTTTGGTATTCACGAATCGCAATCGCGCCTCTGGGAGAACCAGGTCGGGCGCGGGCAACCATTCTGGGACCACTTCTTCCCGCGCTTAAAGCAGGCCTTCCCGAGCGCCGCGAGTGATGTTTCGCTCGATCGGTTTTACTTCGCCATCAACGATGTGCGACCGTCACTGATTCGCGTGGAAGCCGACGAAGCGACATACAACCTGCACATCGCGTTACGCTTCGAATTGGAACTGGCGTTGCTGTCGGGAGACCTGACAGTTGCCGAACTTCCCGGCGCGTGGAACGAGCGATTCGAGCACCTGATGGGCGTCGCCGTGCCCGATGATCGGCACGGTTGCCTGCAAGATATTCACTGGAGCTTCGGTGGTATCGGTTACTTTCCAACGTATACACTTGGCAACCTCTACGCAGCGCAGTTGATGGCGGCGGCGAAAGTTCAACTGGGTGCGGAGTCGCTGGACGAAGACTTCCGGCGGGGTGAGTTCGGCCGGCTCCGTGAGTGGCTCGTGCAACACATCTATCAGCATGGCCAGAAGTTCCGTGCCGGCGAGTTGTGCCGCCGGGCGACCGGAAGCCTGCTCTCGCCCGAGCCATTCCTGACCCATCTGACTGAAAAGTACGGACGATTATATGGGGTGTGCTAGAGTTGGCACGCGCCGCCGAAGTCTCCTTTTCGGCAGAGTCGGTGTAACCGATTCACTTTCCCAGAAGAACCGCTGCCCCAGGTCTCGCGTGGGGTTGTGCGAGTGGCACAAAATGTGCGAGCTTGATGGGCGGGGCGGTTCATCGACTGACCCCATACCCGACCATGCAACCTCAATGCTGCCTTCACAAACATCGATCGAACAACCCCTGATTGATCCGAACACGCCTGCCGACGTGACGGGCACCGTATCGGCCCAAGCAGGCGATACGCACACGGTGCGGTATCCGCAGCGCGAAGCTTCGCCGGCCCCGAGCGATCAACCTGCGCTCCCACCCGAAGTGGGAATTCAGGTTGGCACGTACTTGGTTCAAGAGAAGCTGGGCGAAGGCGTGTCGTGCCATGTCTTCCGCGGTTGGGATGAAGCCCGATCGTACCCGGTGGCATTGAAGATTCTGAACTGGGCCAACGTATACGATCGCGTGGCAGCCATGCGGCAACTGCGCATGGAAGCGGCCACGCTCGCCCGCGTCAAGCATCCGCAAGTTATTCGCTTTCTCGATTTCGGCTTCGATCCCCGCTGGCCTTACCTCGTAACCGAGTTCTTCGAGGGCCGCCCGCTCGGCGAATTGCTCCGCGTGGGTGGTGCGTTGCCACCGGCGTGGGCACTGTACCTGATCTCGCAAATGGTGGACGCGCTCGGCGCAGTTTGGCAGGCCGGAGTCGTCCACCGCGATATCAAGCCCGATAACATCCTTGTCGGGCCGAATGGGAACGGCAAGCTGATCGATTTCGGTCTGGCCAAGGCCGACGCGATCGAAGCCAACCGCGAGAAGACGGGTCCGGAACTCGCCGGCACCGCGGCGTACCTGGCACCCGAACAGGCCAAGGATGCCAGCAAGGTCGACCACCGTGCCGATATCTACTCCCTGGGTGTAACGCTCTACGAAGCGCTCACCGGGCGGCTACCGTTCGAGGGCCGCAATCGTGTTCAGGTGATCTTTCAGCACCTGAACTCTGCACCGGTTCCACCCATCGAGCGGCTGCCCGAGCTGCCGGGACTCGCCAGCGATTTGTGCTTGTGGATGCTCTCGAAGAACCCCGACGACCGACCGCAGAACTACGAAGAACTGCGGCAGGCCTTCAATACGGTGATGGGCGTCGGACGGTCGTGAGACGAGCGCAGTCGCCCCGACCGCACCAATGCTCGACTGGTCCCACTTGACCTGGGACCGCGGTCGTCCCGACCGCACCATTGCTGGGAACCGGAGGGCTGACGCCGTCCGCTCGCCCAAGCCAAGACAACCGGAGGGCTGACGCCCTCCGCTCGCCAACATCGCCGACCCCGTTCTACTCGCGGCCAGCAGCGATTTTCTTCATCTCCTCTTCGAGCTTCTTGATATCCGCCGGCGATAGCTGCGGCCGATCAAGTTTAAGTGTCAGCTTGTTCAACTTCGCGGTCAGAGCGAACGGCGGTTTGTAGTCGGCGTCGTTCACGCCGGTCAGGGTGTCGGAGCCAATGTCGAAGCTCTCATCCCATTGCAAGATCATCGGCAAGGTCTTCTCCATCTTCTTGGTAGCTACCTCTTTGCCGTCCACCTTGAGTGTCCCAGTACCGCCACGCCCCACACCGCTAAAGTTGTTGAAAGCGAGAGTGCCAGCGCCCAAGCCATCGTACTTGAAGTCGAATTCGATGGTGTGCTTACCGGGCGCGAGCACGTCCGCCCCTTCCCATTTGATGCGTTCGAGATCAACCAGGTTCCAGAGGAAAACGGGCTTGCCCTTCAGCAAGTAGAAGCCGTAACCCGCGAAACGGCCGCCCGAGGTCAGGATCATACCTTCCGCTCCACCTTCGGGAATTGTGATCTCCGCCGTGATGGTGTAGGAGGTGTTGAGCAATAGCGGCGAGTCGCCCTGGGGCAAACCCACCATTGGTCGAGTGTAGACGAACTCGCTGCGACCGGCGGTGATGTTCGGCCGCGGTGCGACAATCCGCGCTGCGACCGAGGCGTCGAGCGGAAGCACCTGGTACTTCTTGGCTTCTTCCAGAAACATCGCTCGCATCTCCTTCACCTTATCTGGGTGCTTCGCGGCGATATCGTCGAATTGGGTGAAGTCTGTGTTCAGATTGTAGAGCTGGAACACTTGATTATTCAGTGGGTCCGGGTTCGCAGGGCCGAAGGCCTGCCACGGCGCGCGGTTCACCTTGGTGCTCATGAGCCATCCTTCGTGGTACAACGCCCACTGGCCGAGCATCTCGAAATACTGCGTCTTGTGCCGGGATGGCGCCTTGGCATTGGCCGCGTCGAAGGTATAGAGGAAGCTTGTGCCCTCGATGGGTTTCTGCGGGATGCCATCTACAACTTCAGGCGCGCGAATGCCCGTGGCTTCGAGGATTGTCGGCAACACATCAATGACGTGGCAGAACTGTTCCCGTAATTTCCCATGATCCTTGATGCGTGCTGGCCACGATACCGCCATATTTTGGTTGATGCCGCCGAGCCGCGAAGCGTTCTGCTTGAACCAGTCGAACGGCGTATCGAACGCCCACGACCACCCGGCCGACATGTGGTTGTACGTCTTCTCCGTGCCCCATACATCGTAGAACTTCATCTGAACCTCGACAGGCAACATATTCAGCCCGTTGAAGAACGCGACTTCGTTCGGTGTGCCAAGCGGCCCGCCCTCGGCGCTGGTGCCGTTGTCGCCGTTGATGTAGATGATCAGTGTGTTGTCGAGCTTGCCCAATTCCTCGAACTGCTGGATCACGCGACCGATTTCGTAGTCGCTATAAGCGGCGTAGGCGGCGAAGACTTCGACCTGGCGGATGAAGAGTTTCTTGGCCTCGGCATCGAGTTTGTCCCACGGCGTCAGCACGTCTGCGGGCCACGGCGTCAGCATCGCATCTTTGGGAATGATCCCGAGCTTCTTCTGATTCTCGAAGATTCGCTCGCGCAGCTTCTCATAGCCGTCGTCGAACAGGTGCATGGCGTGGATCTTGTCCACCCATTCTTTGGTTGGGTGGTGCGGTGCGTGTGTGGCCCCCGGGGCGTACTTGATGAAAACCGGCTTGCTCGGATCGGTCTGGTGCATCCGGGTCATCCAGTCGATCGCGTCGTCGGCCATTGCCGTGATCAGGTTCCACGTTCCGGGTGGTTTGCCCTGAAACGGGTAGATTTGCGTCGTGTTGCGGAACAGGTTCGGTTCCCACTGATTCGCGTCGCCACCGACAAAGCCGAAGAAGTACTCGAAGCCCATACCGGTCGGCCACTGACTGAACGGCCCCGACTGGCTGGCCTGGAACGCCGGGGTGTTGTGGTCCTTGCCGAACCACGAGGTGTTGTAGCCATTATCGAGCAGGATGCGGCCGATCGTCGCCTTATCGCGGTCGATGATGCTGTTGTAGCCCGGGAAGCCAGTGGACTGCTCCGAGATGACACCAAATCCGGCCGAGTGGTGGTTGCGGCCCGTGATCAGTGCCGCCCGCGTCGGCGAGCACAGTGCGGTGGAGAACATCCGGTTGTAGCGCAGACCGCTGTTGGCCACACGGTCCATCGCTGGTGTCGGGATCACTCCACCAAAGGTGCTCGGTACGCCGAATCCAGCGTCGTCGGTAATGATGAGCAGCACGTTCGGCGCGTTCTTGGGGGGCACAACACGCGGGGCCCACCACGGTTTGGATTGCAGTGCGTCGTCCTTTATGACACCGCCGAACTTCGGATCGGGCGGGGGCAGTTGCTTGTTGCTGATCGTTGTCGTAGCTCCGGGCGAACCCGGCGTGCCGGTCGTCTGGATTTCCGGCGAGACTGGTTCCGGTTTCTGCTGAGTATTCGCGATCACATAGCCGATTAGCCCGCCGAGAGTGAGCAAAAGCCCACCCAACACCTGTGTGAATCGTGGCATCGCTGGCATCCTTAGTTGAGCATTTTTGAGAGTTGCATCTGGAAGCGAATCCCACTGTTCGAGACTGCTTGCACCGTTACTGTCGTGTGCTCGGGACTGAAAGTCTACGCGAATTGTTAAGAGCTAACGGAAAAAACTCTTGAGCGTGTGGTTGCTCTCCGTGACGATGCATGTCGTTTCGGAGGGCGCGGTCATGCGGTTATCGTCGTTGGCCCGGCGGCTGCCGGATTCGGTCTGGTCGATCTTCGAACCGATCCTCCCGCCGGTCGTCTGGACGGGTGAGGGGCGACCGCCGGCGAGCAACCACGCGTGCCTGCACGGCCTGTTGTACGTCTTGATCACCGGCATCGGGTGGGAGTACGTCCCGCCGTGCTTCCCGTGCGGCAAGACCGTCAAGGCAAGGCTCGACCGGTGGCTCGAACTCGACGCGTTCCGCACCGCCTGGCAGCAGTTGGCCGAGCGCTACCAGGAACTCCACGGGGTCAACTGGGACAAGGTTCTGCTCGACGGCTCCAAGAAGCCGTCAAAAAAGGGGGCACCCTGACCGGCAAGAACCCGACCGACCGGGCCAAGTGCGGGACGGCGATCCACCTGGCAACCGACGAGCACGGTCTGCCGTTGGGCGCCGTTATCACCGGGGCCAATGCCAACGACGGGGTCCAAACCCGGGACGTGTTGGACGCCCTGGTGATCCGACCACCCCGGCCGGAACACCCCTGCGCCGACCCCGACCC
>JBGTAO010000114.1:0-7431 GCA_041749835.1 Gemmata sp.
TCGATCCTTAGCCCTTCATCTTCTCGGCGGCAGCGGCAGCCTGTTCGATGCCGCCGACGTACATGAACGCACCTTCTGGCAGGTGGTCCCACTTGCCGTCGCACAGTTCCTCGAAGCTCCGGAGCGTATCTTCGATCTTGGTGAAGTTGCCGCTCTTCCCGGTGAAGGCCTCGGCCACGAAGAACGGCTGGCTGAGGAACCGCTCGATTCGGCGTGCCCGCGACACCACTTTCTTGTCTTCCTCGCTCAATTCTTCGACACCCAGAATCGCGATGATATCTTGCAGTTCGCGGTACCGTTGCAGAATCCGCTTCACGCGGTCGGCAATGGTGAAGTGGCGTTCGCCGACGAACTGCGGGTCGAGTAAGCGGCTATTGGAGGCCAGCGGGTCGATGGCCGGGTAAATGCCCTTCTCGGAGATCGAACGTTCCAGGTAGATGAAGGCATCAAGGTGCTGGAACGTGTTGGCCGGGGCGGGGTCGGTAGGATCGTCGGCCGGGACGTAGACGGCCTGTACCGAAGTGACGGCACCCTTGGCGGTTGAAGTGATGCGTTCTTGCAATTCACCCATTTCCGTGGCAAGTGTCGGTTGGTAACCCACGGCGCTAGGCATACGACCGAGCAGCGCCGAGACTTCTGAGCCAGCCTGTGAGAAGCGGAAGATGTTGTCCACGAACAGCAGGGTTTCCGTGCCTGTGCTATCGCGGAACCACTCAGCCATGGTGAGAGCCGAGAGGGCCACTCGCAGACGAGCACCGGGGGGTTCGTTCATCTGCCCGAACACCATCGCAGCGCTTTCCAGCACGCTCTTGGCATCGGCCGCGGCACTGGTCTTGGTTTCTTGCATTTCCAACCAGAGGTCATTCCCCTCACGAGTTCGCTCGCCCACGCCCGCGAACACCGAGTAGCCCTTATAGATCTTGGCGATCCGGTTGATCAACTCGGTGAGGATCACCGTCTTGCCAAGGCCGGCACCACCGAAGAGACCGGCCTTACCACCACGAACAATCGGGGTGAGCAAGTCGATGACCTTGATGCCTGTGACGAGCACTTCGGACTTGGGCGAGAGTTGATCGAACTTGGGTGGCTCGCGGTGAATCGAACGCGATTCCTTGGCGTTCACCGGGCCACGGGCATCGATCGGTTCGCCGAGGAGGTTGAAGACACGGCCCAGTGTCTCCAGACCGACGGGCACCGTCACAGGCGCACCCGTATCGATGGCTTTCATTCCGCGAACGAGGCCGTCGGTGCTTCCCAGTGCCACACAGCGGACCCGGCTGCCACCGAGGTGCTGCTGAACTTCACCCACCAGGCTGATCTGGGTGCCGCTGCCACCCGTCGCCGAGATCTTGAGCGCGTTGTAGATCTCGGGGAGGTGCCCTTCCTCGAACTCCACGTCAAAGGTGGAACCGATGATCTGGATAATCGTGCCGGCATTATGCGTTGTAGAAACCATCGCGATCTCTCTTCTCGGTCGGGGGATATCAGGAGTTCGTCACGCAGTATGTCAGAACGCTTTGTAATCCGCTTCGGGCACCAGCGAATCAGCGAGTTTCTTGTAAGCGGCGAGGCTGTACCAGCGGGTCCGGCGTTCATGGGCCTCGGCCATTCGTCCCGTGATCAGCTGGCCCATCCGTCGCCCCAGTCGTTGGGACAGCGATTTCAGTTCCACGGCGGTGGGCGGCGACAGTCGTTCGTAGGGCTTGCTCGCTTCCAAGAAGCGACACACCCGTTCGACCGAGGGCCAGCCCGTATCGTGGAAGATCATCACACCTCCGACGGGCAATAACAGATCCGCGTAGAAGTAATCGACAAAGGCGTAATCGAACGAGTGCCAGCCGTCGATCAGTACCAGGTCGAATTTTGCCTGCTCGGCCACCAGTTGGGGCAGGGCGAGGTAGTTCGGCTTCTCGATCACGTTCAGGAAGTCGCCATAGCCCGCGTTGCGAACCGCAGCGATTCCGGCAGCGGCGAATCCCAGGGGTGGCGGAGCCGATTGATACGGATCAATCGCCGTGTGCCGCCCGCCTGTCTGGGCCGTCGCGTGGTACTTGCAGAGCACGACCGCACTGCCACCGTTGGCCATGCCGATTTCGAGTGTCCGCTTGGGGGCGAACTTCTCGAGCAACTCACACAGCACCGTGTATTCGGCCGGTCGCATCCCCTTGGGGAACTGGGCCGTTGCCGGCTCGGCCATCGGTCGTACTCCGCAGCGTGTCGCAAGTATCACGCGGCCGATTTCGGTACCAGAAAGCTCAGGTGGTGCGCACAGTGCAACAGTTGCAACTGGGCCGCTTCTTGCTTGGTCATGGTTCCGAACAGGGGCGAAGCGTGCAGCGGACCGGTATAAGCCAAGAACCGGTTGACCGCCTGCTCGAACCGGGCCACCGCGCCAGCGGCATCGCCACCAGCTTGGGGAACCGTCGCCTCGACCGTTCGCCCGCCGCTCGTGAAGCCGTTCGCCAGAACTTTCTCGCGCATCCGTTTACCGCTGGTGGTCCGGATCAGCCAGATCATGGGTTGCATCACCAGCGGCATCTTGGGGTAGCCTTCCACCGGGAATCGCATCCACTCGGCCAAATGCCCGCAACACTGCGCCAGATCCCAATTACCGGCCGCGTTGTAGCCGTGGGCCAGCAGACTCTTGGCGTCTGCGACGGCATCATCCAGTGTGGCGAAGTTCAACGTCCGTCGCTCGAACGCCATCGGAACGCCCTCCCGGAACCACTGGGCTGTTCACTTGCAGGGTCGCTCCGCTTATTTGAGCGCTTCCGAACCCGCGATCAACTCACTGATTTCCTTGGTGATGTTCGCCTGCCGGGTTCGGTTGTACAACCGCGTGATATCTTTGATGAGGTCGCCGGCGTTCTCGGTGGCGGCCTTCATGGCGACGCGGCGGGAGATCTGCTCGCTCACCGCAGCATCGAGGAAGCACTTGAATAATCGCACCTTCAGTGCCAGCGGGACCAGTTCTTCGAGGATCACGCTGGCCTGGGGCAGAAACTCGTAATCGACTTTGGCCGAGGCCACTTGTGCCTCACCTTTGCGAGTCTCTACAGCAATGGACGAAAGCGGCAGCAGGGTTTCCACCGTCACCTCTTGCCGGGCTGCTGTCACGAACTTCATGTACACGATCTTGACTTCATCGATCTGCCCGGTGGTGTACAGGTCGATGTAGCGGGAGGCGATCGCATTCACCTGTTCGAAGGTCGGCTTGTCCTCGAAGTGCGTGTATTCCTGGGTTCGCGGGATGCCCTGGAACTTGAAGAACGCGATGCCACGCTTGCCCGACACTTCCAGATCGAATGGCACATTATTGGCACGGTGCTCACGAACCACGCTCATCCCTTCGCGGGAGAGACTCCCGTTGTAGCCACCACACAGCCCACGATTGGCGGTGATGACCAACAACAGCGACTTTTTCACCGGTCGCGTCATGAGCAACGGATGCGAAACATCCCCGGCGTTCTTGCTCAAATCGGCGGCCAGTTCGCCGATCTTGCGCGTGAAGGCTTCGGCTTCGCTGGCGCGCTTCATGGCGCGCTGGAACCGCGACGTGGCGATGAGTTCCATCGTCTTGGTGATCTTGCGGATGTTCCGCACGGCCTTGCGGCGCTTCACAAGTATGCGCAAGTTGGCCATCAGTGACTCCTGGCGAGTGGGAGCTGTTGCCCCGGTATACCGCTGCGACCCGAGAACAATCCCTGGTCACACCGCGTCACGCCTTGAACTGGGGCTGGAACTCGACGATGGCGGCATCGATTGCCTTGATCACCTCGTCGGTCATCTTCTTTTCTTTGGCGAGCAACCCGCGCACTTCGGACTTTTGTTCCTTCATGAACTTGAGGAACTGCGATTCCCATTCATGCACCTTGCGGCGATCGACCTTGTCCAACCCACCGCTGTTGCCCGCGTAGATGATGAGGATCTGGTCGATCACGTTTAGCGGCTTGTACTGACCTTGCTTGAGGATCTCGACCATTCGCTGGCCGCGATCGAGTTGCCGCTGCGTGGCCGGGTCGAGTTCGGTGCCCAGTTGAGCGAAGGCTTCCAGTTCCCGGAACTGAGCGAGTGTCAGCTTCAAACCGCCCGAAACACTCTTGTGCTTCATCGCGGGAATCTGGGCGTTCCCACCGACGCGGCTCACCGAGATGCCCACATCCACGGCCGGCAGCACACCGGCATTCTTCAGATCGGGTTGCAGGTAGATCTGGCCGTCGGTGATCGAGATCACATTCGTGGGAATGTACGCCGACACTTCACCTTCGAGCGTCTCGATGATCGGCAGCGCCGTCAGCGAGCCACCACTGCCGAATACCTTGGCGATCTTGGCACCGGGGAACTTTTGGAGATCGTGCTTGGCTTGCTCCAGACCACCGTACTCGCCCGGCCCGAGGTAGACCTTACCGGTATCGCCAGTGACGCGGCGTTCTTGCGGATTGGTCGACTTGTTGATGCCCCAATCGGTCTGAGCCTTCGCGCCATCAGTCGCCCCGTCGATGATCACCCACTTCTCGGCGAGTTTTGCCGATCGCTCCAACAAACGCGAGTGACAGTAGAACACGTCGCCCGGGTAAGCCTCGCGACCCGGAGGACGCCGCACCAGCAGTGAAAGCTGACGATACGCCGCGGCTTGCTTCGAAAGGTCGTCGTACACGCAAAGCGTATCTTTGCCTTGCTCGTACATGAAGTATTCGGCCATCGAGGTGCCGGCATACGGAGCGATGTACTGTACCGGAGCGGCATCGGCTGCCGACACAACCACGACAATCGTGTAGTCCATCGCGCCGTTGGCTCGCAGTGTTTCGACCACACCAGCGACCTTCGATTCCATTTGCCCGCATGCCACGTACACGCAGATGACGTTCTCTTCCTTCTGATTAATGATCGTATCGATGGCGATAGCCGTCTTGCCGGTCTTGCGGTCGCCAATGATCAGTTCGCGTTGACCACGACCGATTGGGGTCATCGAGTCGATGGCCTTGATGCCGGTCTGCAGGGGTTGCTTCACCGGTTGGCGATCGATAATACCCGGGGCCGGGCTTTCGACGAGGCGACGATGGGTTGTCAGAATCGGGCCTTTGCCGTCGAGCGGGTTGCCGAGCGGATCGACAACGCGACCGATGAGCGCCTCGCCAACTGGCACGGAAAGGAGTTCGCCCGTGGTGCGGACTTCCATCCCTTCGCGGACTTTCAAGTAGTCGCCTAGGATGATGACGGCGACAGAGGTCTCGTCGAGGTTGAACGCCAACCCTTTGACGTCCACCTCCGGGAAGTCGACGAGCTCGCCCGCCATGACCTCGGTGAGGCCGTAGCAGCGTGCGATCCCGTCGCCCACTTCAAGTACGCGACCGACCTCGCGGGTGTCGGCCTTCGCTCGGAAGTTATTCAGTTCTTCAGTTATTACTGAAGCGATCTCGTCGGCTTTGAATTTCATGTGTGCCTCGCGCCAGGAGGGTGTTGCGAATCGTCTGGAGCTTGGTCCGGACCGATGTATCGAAGACTTTGTCGCCCACGTGAATGATGAGCCCACCGATCAAGTCCGGGCGTTCTCGCACCGTCAGAATCGGGTTCACGTTCAGCATTTCAGCCAGGGTTTTCTTAATGTCGTGGCGTTGTTCGTCAGTCAATGCGGTGGCCGATTCCACCAGCACGCGCAAGCGGTTCGACTTCTCTTCCAGCAAGGTCCGGAAGGCGATGCCGATAAAGCGGATCAGGCCGAGCCGATCCTTGTTGTTCAGAATGTGGAGGAAGTCGACGAAGAGGTTGGTGGCCTTGCCTTCGAGCAGCTTGGTCAGGAACTCGTCCTTGGCTTTTCGATTCACCGCCGGACTCTGCAGGAAGGCTTCCAGTCCCGGAACATTCGGGAGTAGATCGTAAACAAGCGTGTGATAGTCCGTGGCGACATTCAAAACTTGCTTGTTTGCGACGGCGGCATCCAACAACGCCTGTGCATAAGTTCGCGGAACCCGGCCCATCGAGGCATGGGAATCGCTCTGAATCAGAATGTTCTCATAGAGAGCCTGCACGCGATCCAGTTCGTCCGGTGAAATGCCACCCGGTGTCAGTACTTGCTCAGTGAACGAGGTATTCATCGGCATCGGGAGCACTCCACGAACCGGTTAGCCGTAAGTGTGGGGCCAGTTCCAGCAGCACTCCCATCGGGGAGGCTGCTTCCCACTTACTCGAACATCACGCATTGGACTTCGACAACTGCTTCAGCTCGTCGAGAGACTCGGCCAATAATCGCCGGTGATCATCGGCCGTGATCTGCCGGGCCAGCGTTTTGGACGAGAGGTTCGTCGCCAGGGTCACCGCTTGCTCGTAGATGTCCTTCAGAGCAGCATCGCGGGCGGCTTCGATCTCGCGGCGGGCACGTTCTCGCTCGGCGGCCGCTTCCTTGGTGCCGACTTCACGTTCGCTCACTTTAAGGGCATCGGCGTCGCGGCGAGCTTCGTCGAGGATCTCCTTGGCTTTCTGCGCGGCTTCATGAAGTTGCCGCTTCGCCTCGGTCAGCGAAACCTTGGCATCTTCACGATCCTTCCGGGCTTCATCCAGCGCGCCACGGATGTTCAGTTCTCGTTTTTCGAGGCCCTGGCGGATATTCGGCCAGGCGAACTTCATGATCACGAATACCAGCAGACTGAACACGACCAAGGTGTAGATACCAAGGTCGTAGCGCTTCAGCCCCGTGAATCCAAGGCTGTCCTTCTCTTTGCCCGCGTCGCCGGCAGCAAACACCGGTACGGCGATGATCAGCACGGCGAGAACCGCGAGCAAGAAGAGTCGGCTAGAAGGAGCGAGTCGCATAAGGGTTCACCTCGCAACGACCCACGGTTCGAAACCGTGGGTTCGGGGATCACAGGAAAACCAGCGCCAGACAGAGCACCAGAGCAATAATGCCGGCACCTTCGACCAGACCAGCCAGAATGAACATCGCACCCTGGATCGCCCCGGCCTGTTCCGGCTGGCGTGCAATACCGGTGAGTGCAGCAAAACCAATCATGCCGATCCCGATCCCAACACCGATGATCACCAGACCCATACCGATCGCGCCATTGATGCCAGCCGATTCGCCAGCGAGCGCCGGGGTGGCTGAGGCCAGAATCACGAACAGTGCGAAGACCAGAGCATTGGCGAGTTTGGACATCGTCGTGAACCTCCAAGAGTCGTGGGGGGTAACAGTCGGTTTGGTGCGAAGCCAGGAGTGCGGAACTCGGAGTACTAGCCAACACCGGCTGGTCCGATCTCCCCATCCCATTCCGCGTCGTCCTCAAAAGGTGTGATTCGAGTCAGTTTCTTAGCATGGTGTACGGTGAACGAGGCCAAAGATTAGTGCGGCGGATGCTTCGCCAGCCCGATAAAGACTGCTGTCAGGAACGTAAAGATAAAGGCCTGCAAACCCGCAATGAACAGTTCCAACAGGCTCAG
>JBGTAO010000115.1:0-11269 GCA_041749835.1 Gemmata sp.
TCAGCTCCTCCGCCCCGAAAACGAGCGCGACCCGCGCCACCTTCAAGTGGGGACGCTCACTCGGCGATTGAAGGCGCTGGCGAGTTCCTGCGGTGTTCCCGTGGTGCTGCTCGCCCAACTCAACCGCGAGTCCGAGGCGCGTGCCGATGGCCGACCCCGGCTGTCGGATCTACGTGAGTCTGGCGAGATCGAGGCCCACGCCGACATCGTGATTTTGCTTCATCCCCATGCGGCGAGCACTGATGCCATGCCCGACACATCGGGCTCCCGGCTGATCGACGCCATCGTGGCCAAAAACCGCAACGGCCCCACTGGCACCGCCGCCCTGAGTTATTCCGGGACACTCACCCGGTTCCGCGATGCCATGATCGCATAGCCCCCTGACCACCCCCCAACGTATCGCCCCTGACACCGCGCAGGTATACTTCCAGACCGTTTTCCCCCTCACACTGGATGCCCCGACCATGCCGAAACCATTCAAGTTGCACAGCACCCGCCCCCTGCCCCCGGACGCCGAGATCGTCACGCGCGATGGTAAACCGCATGCGCGCCTCAAGGAACGCGGCCGCGCGGTGCTCTACCCGCTCACCAAAGATGGCGCGAGCATACTCAAGCCCTCGAAGTGCTGGTACTTCAAGTTCCGCGACGGCACCGGCACCGTTCGCCGCAAGAGGGGTTTCGCCGATCTTCGGGCCACGGAGCAGCTCGCTGCTGAGACCGAGCGCAGGGTTTCGCGCCTCCGTGCCGGCCTCACCGACCCCGCCGAGGAACATGCCCGGCGACCGCTAACGGAGCACCTGAACGATTACGGTCGATCTCTCGAAGCCAAGGGGGTCACCGCCAAGCACAATCGCGAAACCCTGGCCCGCATTTCTGCTCTCCTGGCGGGCTGCGGGTTCGTCTTCTCGACCGATCTGGATGCCGGCAGGGTGTCTGCCTGGCTCGGCGATCTTCGCCGTCCTGGCCAGCTCGTGGAGCTTCCGCCAGGTGATGCGTTCGGATCGTCGGCCGTCGCGAAGTTGTTCGGCATGACGGTGGACGCGGTTCGCCGGCTCGTGGCTCGACACCGACTGCCAACCGTCGGCAGTGGCCGGAACCGCAAACTGACCCGCGCCGCAGTGCAAGCGATCGCCGACCAACAGACCAAGGGGGCATCTCCGCGAACAGTAAACAGCTACACCGTCGCCATTCGTGGATTCACGCGCTGGCTCGTGAGATTGAAAAGGATCGGCTCCGATCCCCTCGAATCGCTCCCATTATTGAGCACCGCTACAGACACGCGCCGCGCCCGCCGCGAACTGACCGCCGAAGAACTCCGGGCACTGCTCGTGGGTACACGGGCAAGCGATCGCACGTTCCGGGGGCTGACGGGCGAGGATCGGTTCACCCTCTACCTTCTGGCCAGCGCGACCGGGTTTCGCTCGAACGCCCTGGCGAACTTGACACCCGCTGACTTCGACCTGACCGCAAACACACCCGTCGCCACGCTCCCGGCTCGGCTCAACAAATCGCGGAAGACGAAAATCCAACCGATCCCATCTGACGTGGCCACCACGCTCCGCGAATACCTGACCGGGAAGCCGGCCAGTTCGCCGATCTGGGGCGGGACGTGGGCCACTGGCCGCGCCGGGGCACAAATGCTTCGCCGCGATCTCGAAGCCGTCGACATCCCCTACTCTGTGGAAGGCCCAGACGGCCCTGAGTACGCCGACTTTCACGCGCTGCGGCATACTTACTTGACCATGCTGGGACGCAACGGTGTAGACCTTCGAACTGCGCAGGAACTCGCCGGGCACTCAACGCCACTACTCACCGCGAAATACACGCACCGCCGCCTGTACGACCTGGCCGGGGCCGTGGACAAACTCCCCACCCTTGTGCCGCCAACCGGCGAATCAGACGCAGGAGAACTCCCCCTCCGAAAGACCGGCACCGAGGGGGCCAAAGCGGACAAACCTGTCCGTTTGGGCGTACCGCCCGGCGTACCGGCCGGGTACGCCGATCTGCATTCGGCTGCGCCGATGTACACTTTCGGCATTGTTGGTGGAACGTCAGACGATTTGCCACAACCCCTTGAAATGCAACAACCCGGTGCCTCTCAGCACCGGGTTGCATCGCGTTGCACACAAGTTGGGGATCTAGGATTCGAACCTAGACTAACTGAGTCAGAGTCAGTCGTGCTACCGTTACACCAATCCCCAAACTCGCCAAACCGATTACGACTGACACCACAACTATAACCCTCATCGTGGCTGCTGGCAAGACGGGCCTCCCCATCCCGCATCTCGCAAATGTTGTCGTTCTGCATTACGATTGATGCTTTGCACCTGATCCGACTACCGAAGGAATATCCCGTGCTTCGATTGTTACACTTGTTGGCCGTCCTGCTTCTGGGTGGCCTCAATGCCATACCCACCTCGGCTGCTGCACCTGCGAAACTGGCTCGCGAAATCGATGCGATTCTGGACGGGCCGGACTACAAGCATGCGAGCTGGGGGTTGCTCGTCGTTGATGCCGAAACAGGCGATGTGGTGTACGAACGGAATGCCGAGCAGTTATTCGCGCCCGCTTCCGTTACCAAGCTCTTCAGTTGTGCTGCGGCTTTGGTGGCGATCGGGCCAGACTCGAAAACCGAGACATCTGTCTACCAGCGGGGTGCAGTGGTCAATGGCACACTTCGTGGCGATTTAATCCTGGTCGCATCGGGCGACCTCACGCTTGGTGGTCGATCGAAAGACGGGAAGCTGACATTCAAGAATAAGGATCACACATATGCCAACAGTGGGCTTGGCGAAACCGAACTCTGCGAGACGAATTGCCTGACCGGGCTCAATGCGTTGGCGGAACAGATCAAAGCGGCGGGGATCACCAAGATCGATGGTGAAGTGCTGGTGGACGACCGACTCTTTGCCAGAACGCGTGGCAGCGGCAGTGGCCCCGATACGGTGTCGCCGATTGTTGTGAACGATAACGTGCTGGATTTGCTCATCGAGCCAGGTGCTCGCAGTGGAGACCTGGCCAAGATTACCATTCGACCCGAGACCGCGTTCTTCCAGGTCGATTCAGTCGTGACAACGGGATCCGAGAAGTCTTCACCCCGAATTCAGATCCTCCCGGTTGGGCCGAATCAGTTTGCGGTTCGCGGCAGCGTTCCAGCAAGTGGGAAGCCGCAGGTGCGGATCTATCCGGTGGATGAGCCCGCGCTTTTCGCACGTGCGCTGTTCATCGAGGCCCTGCGCCGGCAGGGGGTAACAGCGACAGCCGCGGTGTTACGGCCAGTCGGTGTGAACCTGCCGCCCAAGGAGAATTACGGTCAACTCACGCGGGTCGCTTGTCTGACTTCTGAGCCATTTCAGGAGCTCATCGCGGTCACACTCAAGGTGAGCCACAACCTGTACGCCAGCACGTTGCCGTGCCTCATTGCGACAACACGGGGGTTTTCGACTGCCGAAGCCGGGTTGCGGGAACAGCGGAAGATTCTGAAGGATCTTGGTGTCGATGTGAACCAGGTTTCGTTTGCGGGAGGGGCCGGGGGAGCGTCGGCCGATCATGTGTCTCCGCGTGCAACCGTGCAACTCCTTCAGGGGATGGCCAAGCGGCCCGAGTGGGAGGCGTATAAGAACGCGCTACCCGTGCTGGGTGTCGATGGCACGCTGGCCGAAGTCGTACCCGCGACCAGCCCCGCTCGTGGCAAAGTCTATGGAAAAACGGGCACGCTCATTTGGACCGATCTGGTCAATGATCGACTCTTGCTGAAGAGCAAAGCGATCGCCGGCACCATGACCACCAAGTCAGGGCGACAACTGTACTTCGCGATGTTTGTGAACAACGTGCCATTGCCGGAAGGCGTCACGGCGGTGCGTGAAGGAAAGGTGCTCGGGAAGTTGTGCGAAGTGCTTTACGAGACGGCACAGTAACCCATGCCGCCTCCGATCGGGGTGTGATTACTTCAGTTCTTGTGGGAGTGGTTCGACCCCATCCCGTGGTGGCGTAATTCCGAGCGCGTTCGCCAAGATTGGGGCTACGATCAACGAGGAAACCCGACTGCGTTGCTCGCCAAGTGCCGGAATGCTGGCACCCATCGCGAGCACGGGGATGTGGGTATCGTAGCTCTGTGGGCTGCCGTGGCTCGTGCCGTTGCTGTAGCCCGTTACCAACACGCCAGCCTTGGGAATCGCGATCACGTCGCCACACCGCTCGCGGCGAAATGCGCGTTGTGCCATGGCACCAAAACTCGTGGCGGGAAAGGTCTCCGTTTCGAGCTGTTGCGGTGTGAGTGCGGTCTCGAAGAAGTCTCGCCCGGCCAACCAGTCGCGGACATAGCGAGCGACTTCATCGACCGTCAAGCCGCGAGCCTCGATTGCTCGGCGGTTTAGGTAGATCCAGGGCCACAGCCGATCTTGGTCCTTGGCTTCGTTCGGCTCGAACCACTGCGTGGGTCCACTTGGTGCGATTCCGTAGGTAGTGTTCAGCGCGATTATCAGCGGTTTAAAGATGTCATTGACTGACAAGCGGCGGGCACCCGGGAGTTTCTCTTGCTCGGGAATCGGACATATCCCGTGGTCCGACGAGACGACCACGGTGTAGCGGTCGGGGCCAAGTGTGGAATCGAGAAAGCTGAGCAACTCCGCAATCCGTGCATCGGTGCGTAGCGTCATGTCGAGCACCTCCCACGAGTCTGGCCCCCACTGATGCCCAACTAGATCGTTGGACGACAGGCTCACACACAGCAAATCGGCTGTTTCTCCTTGCCCCAGCTTCTCGGCAGTGATCGCTTTCTTCGCCAGTTCAAAGAGGAGATCGTTTCCTGCCGGCGAACACTCCAGTGCTTCGTAATAGCCTTTCGCAGGCGTTGTTAGCTTTCCGGCGAAGGGGTGCGGGAACAGGCGGCCTTGCCCGTTGAACCCAAACGCCTCGCCCGCAGCTTCATCGGTGCTGCCAGTCGCCAGCTTGTAGTCCAGGCTCGGCCGCACACGCTCCCACTTCTCGGAGAACCAGTTGTTGACTCGCTTCGATTGATTGAACTCGGCAACCCAGGGGTGAACCTCCTCACGGTAGAACGCACCGGTGTGGAACAATCCGTCGCGGTTATCGAAGCAGTAAACGGCATCGGGCTTCTGGCCAGCCATCAGCACCGCTGAGCGATCCTTGATGGAAAGCGATACCACACGTGCCCGGTCGGCTGTCGTCTCCTTCAGACGATCCGCGACTGTTTCCGCAAGGAGGCGTTCGGGGCTGAACCCCAGGCTCGTCCCGCGTGTTGGCTCCCCGGGTTTGGCTCGTTGCGGGGGAACCCGGTCAAACGGCCGCCCGGTGGGTTCACAACAGTAAACCTTCGCCCCAGTCTTGCGATCGAACCATTCGTTCTCGATGATCCCATGCACCGCAGGCTGGGCTCCGGTCACGAGTGATGCGTGCCCTGGCCCAGTCGAGGTGCAAGAGTACGGGATGTGAGCATCGGAATACCAGACACCCGCTTTCTTGAGCCGCTCAAACCCTCCAGGCCCGAAGTGATCGGCCCAACGTGCCAGGTAATCGCCACGAAGTTGATCGATCGCCACCAGCACGACGAGCCGCCCGACGGGTTTCCCCGTTGCGGGATCAATGGCCCGACCAGTAACCGGATCGAGCACCGGTTTCCCTGGTTGAGCGACCTCGGCTGGCGATCGGAAGTGTTCGTATGCAAAGTAGCCACTCACGACAAGCGCAGCCACCAACAGCGAGCCGAGAATCAATCGATCGGGCCGAAACATCGCGACTCCTGTGTGCGGGACACGAACGGGCTGGAGCTATCACTTACCATCGTCGGGAAGCAACTCCCATCGCTCACCAAAGAACCCGGCTTGCACCACTTTACCGGGGTAACGAGAGTTCGGTGGGATTGTGATGTCGATCACTGCATAATCGGGGAGTTTGGGAACTTGTCGGGCGTTGTTCAGTTGATCGTACTCCCGGAACGTAAAGCCGCTATTCAGGACCACGTACTTCTTGGGGTTGAGCGGGTTCGGATAGATCAGCACCGGCACGTGCGTTCCACCAGCGTACAACTTGTCGCCAACCTGAATCCCGCGATCGGTCCACTTGATCGGGAGCTTGTCTGCAATCTTGGCGAGAACACTGTTGCTCATGGGGTCGCCCCAGAGCACGAGATTGTTGTTTGCGATGTCGTCCTTGGTAATCTCGGAATCTTTCTTCATCGGAGCATCGCCACGGAACTGCTTCCGCCAGTGATCCGCTGCATGCTTCATTTCCTTCTCGGCCCACTCCGCAGTCTTGGAATTCATGGGTCGGCCCGTTGGCGAGACGTTGATAAACGAGTCCATGAAGGCATCGTCGATGGGGCCTTGTAGACCGGGGTTCTTTTCAAGTTCTCGCACCGGAAACAAACCCTGCCACTTGCCAGTGACACGTTCAAATTGCAACACACTTTTTGCCCCAGTGGGAAAGTTGTCCACCACCTTTTCTCCATCGATCCTGATGACGGCTCCGATGTCGGGTGGCAGGTGTACTCGTAACGCCCGCACACCATTTGTCTTCAAGTCGAAAATGGGGGCCTTGTACGTGCCGGTCACTTCGCCTCGCTCCCAGTGCTTGTCGAGTTGCAAGATCTCCAGCCACCCGCACTTGTTGTAGCGCAGTGTGTACGTGACGAACTTGACCTCCGGCAGTAGATCTGTTTTGCCCTTCTCCACGATCGCGTCGATTCGCTTGTTCAACTCGACCTTGGCGTTCTTCTCATAGCTATGTCCGGTCTTCGGCCCGATGATGTGCGAGAGTTCGAGGCCAACCTTCTTCATTTCGCGCGCCATCACGTCGGCGGCCTGCTTCTGGCTGTCGATCTCGCCACTGTAGGCCACCGTGGGCAGGTTGGTGAGGTTCTCTGCGTAGTCGGTGGCATTGTAAAAGTGCCAGAGTTTCTTCTCGTACCAGGTCGGCTCGACCTTCTCGCGCTGGAACACCTTCAGGAACTCGGGGGTTTCGGCGAAACCCGCACCGGGTGCGTTTGCGGCCCACACTGTCGGGTAATGGACAGCGAACTGCCAGCAGGCCGCGCCACCCATGCTGAAGCCCCGGGCCACCAGTCGCTTGTCGTCGATCCTGTACTGTTTCTTGGCGTGATCGAGGCATTCGAACGTGTCGATCTCGCCGGCAAACTTGTTGGCGTTGCAGTAGCGACCGTAGGGGTGGACGATCAACGCTCCTGGAGCGGGAATAATCCCCTGGGCATTCGGTGGTGCGGCCATGAAGTTGGCCTCGGAAAGTGTTTCCCCACGGCCATGCCACCAGAAGTCCAGCCGATGCTTCTTGCTTGCCTGGAAATCGTACTCCTTGGGAACGACCAGCCAGTAGGGTTGGACGCTGCGATCGATCTTGGATCGGTAACCGCGAAGTACGGGACCGGTC
Organism: Gemmata sp.; assembly: GCA_041749835.1. GTDB lineage: Bacteria > Planctomycetota > Planctomycetia > Gemmatales > Gemmataceae > Gemmata. The sequence goes on from JBGTAO010000115.1 coordinate 7,405, forward strand.
GCGGTCGTCCAGGGTGTCTTGCCTTCACTGAGTAATCGGGCGCGCTCCAGCCCCGCTTTTAGTACGGCCTTGACGTTCGCGGCTGGTTGCTGACCTTTGTTGTCGTAGATCTCATTGTGATCCAGCGCCCACCGCACGGCCTTCTCGTAAATGAGCACATCCGGGAGAAGTTCGTGCTCCCCGATCTCCTTGATTGATCCCTGGAGTTCACGCAATCCTTGCTGAAGTTCCGCTCGTACTGGCTCCGGAATGGGGCTCCCCAATGGCGGAATGCGACGCACATTGTCGGGTACGTTATCTTGCGGGCCATCGGCGGAAGCCGGCAACACCGCGAACACACAAAACGCGGTGACAAACCCAACGCGGGAGAGGACGCGGTCGAGCATGAGGGTATCCTCGCAGTGGAAGAGACCCTGGTGAGTATATTCGCAAACTGGTGCGATGCAGGAAACGGTCTTGCAGATGTGTGTGGCAAATCACGGGAAGAGTGGAGCGGGGCCAGTTGCCCCGCTCGCAGAAAGTGGGTGTATCACAGACACAGCAGGTACGCCACGAGGTCTTCTTTCTCCTCTTTCGTCAGGTTGAGTTCCAAAACCAGGTTGAAGAATTCGACGGCATCGTGAAGCGTGGGGCATCGTCCATCATGCAGATACGGCGGGGAATCTTTGATCCCGCGGAGTGGGAAGGTCTTGATCGGTCCTTCGGGACGGCCACTGTAGAACCGTTCGACCTGGAGATCGTGCATGTAATCGTCCACGAACGCCGGTCCCGAGTGGCACTTGACGCATTGCGCCTTGCCGTGAAAGAGCGTCTCGCCGCGTAACTCGGCCGCAGTCGCTTTCTCAGGAACCAACTTCATAAGTGGGTTCAGCTTGGGTGCCGGTGCGTAGTCGAGAATGGCGTTGAAATCGCCCATGCGATTACTGATATGCCGTTGCACGCCACGCGGACCGATCGCTTGCATCAACCCCGGGTCGCCATCAAAGTACTCTTCCACCTCGGCGAAGTGATCCATACTTCGGATCGACCGCTTGGACGACAGTTGCATGAGATTGTAATTCCCGCGCATCGTCGGTGTATCGGTGCGCAAGCGGGCCTGGTTCGGGCGCGAATCCGGGGCAAGCTCGATGGCACCATTCGTGTGGCCATTGACATGACACGACAAACAAGCCACGCCGGCACTTGGCTTCAAGGTCACGCGGTGATCGGTATGGTTGAACCACGTGGTCGGCGACGGACGCAACATCTCCTTCAGTCCCTCCATCTGTTCCGCCGTCAGTAACCCGTTAAAGATCTCGTAGTAGTTACCCAATGTGATTTCGCGGCCATTCGTCACATCGCCCAGTTCCTTGTGAGTGGTCAGAAACATCGGCGGCGGATACTCGGGCAAGTAGGCTGCCGGGATGTCGAACTCCACATCGATGCGATCGTGCTCCGGGTGGAACTTGATCCACTCCTGGGGAAAGATCATGTGAGCGGTGGTTTGAAGCGGATGAGCGAGTGGCTTGTACGGGAAGAGATCGCGTTGTTTGATCTCCTTCCGTGAGAGTCGCGCGAGCTCTTCATAACTGGCCACGCCCTTCGGGAGCCTGGCCACCGGTCCTGCCATGATGGGCTTCCCACCCGCCATGGTCACCGAGGGAATTGCCCGATCATGAAAATCGAATCGGCCGTTCATGTATGCCAAGCACTCACTCATGAGTTGCGGCTTCTGGTTTTGGCATTTCGCGAGCCATTCGCTCCAGGGCATATCGAGCATTGGTGCTTTCCAGGAACTCGCCCCGCGGCCGGCATATCGCCAGAGATCGAAGGGAGTCCGTTCACCGGTGCGAGCCGGCGGATATTTCATGAGCTGGGAGTAGTGGCTGTCTCCGAGGCCGTAATCGGGGTTGCCCCGCTCCACGTTTGCACCAGGGCTTTGCAGCAAGTATTGCTCGGGTGCAGATTGTGGTGCCGCAGGCACCGGGCGTGCCCCGGACTTCCCGTTCTCACGGGCTCGGCTATCAGTGAGCAGGCTGCCCGCTCCAAACGCGAGCACCGCTATCGTGCACCCAACCACGTACGGTCGCGCGATCGAATTGGACCAGAACATCATGGGAGAGACCCCATTGCAGGGTGGAATCATGAGCTGGGAATGCCCAGTGCCGCCGTTGGCTCGGCATCCCACAAATGAGAAAGTGATTAACAGCAATTGTGCCGCTCATCGGCACGGTTGCAAGTAAAAAGTGGGGGACAGCCGAAGTGGGATCGCGTTCGCTCCCCATGTGGCCCTCACTCCTCGCAAACCCTACGGGCACGACCCGGTTGGGACTTATGTGCTGAGGCGACAACACCCTTCACACTCCACGGGCATTCTGATAAAAAAATGGAAACTACTGAGCGGGTCGCCGAATCGCGGTGCCCACCAAATTGGAGACGGCCAATGGCGTCGACAAAGATGATCGACATTCGACGAGGCATGGTGCTGAATATGAACGGCACGCTCTGTTATTGCCTCGATCGAGACCTGAACACGCCCGGCAACTGGCGAGCAATTCTGTATCTCAAGCTGAAGAACCTGACCACGGGAAGTATCACGCAAGAGCGAGTTCACCCGGACGATAAGGTCGATGTGGTCTTCCTTGATACCAAGGACTACCAGTACTCGTACAAGGACGGCGACGACTACGTTTTCGTGGACGCCGAGTCGTTCGAGCCGGTCACGCTCAGCGCCGATATGGTGGGCGATATGATGAAGTACCTGCGCGAGAACGATCCCTGCAAAATCACGTTTTACGATAGCAAAGCGTTGTCGATGGAATTACCCCAAACGGTGACGCTGAAGGTGATCGAGACCGAGCCTGGCATTAAAGGGGCCACGGCTGCGGCTCAGACGAAGCCCGCAACACTCGAGACCGGCGTTATTGTGCAGGTGCCTTCGTTTATTGCAGAGGGTGAGTTGATTGTTGTGCAGACCGAAGACGGGAAGTACTTGCGGCGAGCGAAGGAAGGCAACAAGTAACGCAAATCGCTGGTGGGCCCTGGGGAAGGTGAATTCCCCAGGCGGAAGCCGCTTGGCTTACTTCACTCGACTGTCACACTTTTGGCCAGGTTCCGCGGCTTATCCACATCACAGCCACGCAAGAGTGCGATTTCGTAGGCCAGCAATTGCTGAGGGATTGCCACCACGATCGGTTGCAAGTACTCCGGAACGTCGGGCACCGGGATCACATCATCGGCAACTGCGGCCACTTCGTGATCACCTTCGCTCGCAATGGCGATGACCGGCCCACGCCGAGCTTTGATCTCCTGCATATTGCTCATCACCTTGTCGAAGACATTACCACGCGGCACCAGGAAGACCGTTGGCGTCTGCTCATCGACCAAAGCGATCGGTCCGTGCTTCATCTCGGCCGCAGGGTATCCCTCTGCGTGGATGTAGCTAATCTCTTTCAGCTTGAGGGCACCTTCGAGCGCCGCAGGGTACAGGTACTGCCGCCCCAGGTAAAGCATGTTGTTCGCGTAGGCGTACTTCTGGGCAATCTGCTTAATGTGGTCATGGCATTGCAACGCTTTCCGAATGGCATTGGGCAACGCGCGGAGATCTTCAATGATCCGTTGCCCCTGGATACTGGAGAGATGCCGCGTTCGCCCAAAGTACAGCGCGAGCATTGCCAGAACGGTCACCTGAGACGTGAAGGCTTTTGTGCTGGCGACGCCAACCTCCGGTCCCGCGTGGAGGTAAACACCTCCACAGGTTTCCCGGGCGATGCTGCTCCCCACGACGTTGCAAATGGCCAAGGTCGTATGCCCCATCCGTTTCGACTCACGTAACGCGGCGAGCGTGTCGGCTGTTTCGCCCGACTGCGTGATGGCCAACATGACG
>JBGTAO010000116.1:0-6954 GCA_041749835.1 Gemmata sp.
GCACTCGGATCTGTCCCGAACTTGAGCTTCTCAATGGGGAGAAACTCTTTGAGTATGTTGGCAGTGCTCGTGTAGGCTGGATCCATGGCGCGAAGCAACGTGAGCGCCGAGAACTTGCCAGACTGATCGATACGGACCCCAAGAGTATCTTTCTTGGTGGCATTGATCTCGATCCAACTGCCGCGTTCGGGGATAATCCGGCAAGAGTGGAGGTCTTTGTCGGCCTCCCGAGACACGACGAAATCGACTCCTGGTGAGCGGTGCAACTGAGAAACAACAACGCGCTCGGCCCCGTTGATGATGAACTCGCCGCCGCCGATCATGATGGGCATGTCGCCGAGGTAGACCTCTTCCTCGCGGGCTGTGCCGTCCGAAAGCTTGAGGCGCAGCCAAACACGGAAGGGCCGACCGTAGGTCAGCCGCAGCTGGCGACACTCATCCGGGTCGTAGCGGGGCTTTCCCAGCTCGTAGCGGATGTATTCGAGCGAGAGCTTCTTGTCGTAGCTCTCGATGGGGAAGATCTCTTTGAGCACCCCTTCCAGTCCGGTCTGGGTCCGACGATCCCAGGCCACATCGAGCTGGAGGAAGCGATCATAGGATCGCGTTTGCACTTCCGTGAGATCAGGAACCTCGACGGCGTCACCGAACCGGCCAAAGTCCCGCTTGGTAGTGGGGACGATGATACGCAGGGCCGGGATGGGCATTGGGGCTGCTCCTTCCCAGGAGAAACGAGTGCGTCGATACACGTTCCGTCGCCCCCAATGGCAACGGGCCTTGCATCGATTCGCGGGGGTGGTTATAGAACGCTGTATCGATCGATTGTCGTGGCGACGGGGGCGGAGCCCTCCGGCGCATACAACGCGCGAGTAATAGACACAACACAAAGACCCTCGGGTTCACTAGCCAACAACTGGCTAGATAGACCGGGGTTGAAGATTCCCACTGGTAATGGCATGGTGTAGATTCGAGGGGGAACGACACATCGAAGCAAGTGGGTCGCGCGCATTATCACCACTGGCTACGCGGGTCGACCCGGCCGCCTGTCTCGTCTGTCTCATGGGCAAGGGACGAGAGCACACGGCCGTGAACGGTCGGCTTTACCGCTACAGAAGAATCGTACCGAAATGGGCTAGAAAAATCCACCCACTGAGACATTTTTTTTGCTTTTAAAGTCCCGTCGAGGATTGAGGTCCACAGATTTCCTTCCGTGAACCTCAATTTCCTAGAGAATTTACACAGGCTTCACACTCACCTTGGCACCAGCTTCTTCCAACTTTTTCTTGACTTCTTCCGCAATTTTCTTGTCAACGTTTTCCTTAATCGACTTCGGCGCGCCTTCCACAGTGGCTTTCGCTTCGGCGAGGCCCTGACCCGTCAGCTCGCGCACCACCTTGATGATGCCGACCTTCTTGGCCGTGTCAAAGCCTGCTTCGAGAACGACATTGAACTCGGTCGGTTCGGCTGCAGGTGCTGCGGCTGCAGCAGCGGGTGCAGGTGCCATCATCATCGCGCCGCCAGCGGCTGGCTCGATCCCGTACTTTTCCTTCAGCAGGTTCTTCAGTTCGACCGCCTGGGCGATCGTCAGGTTTGCAAGTTGGTCGCCCAGTTCTGCAACGGAGGCCATATCTCGGTTCCTTTCAAAGGCTGTGCCGGGTGAAGCGGTCCGGCGGGGAGCGTAATAGCTTTCGGGTTACTGCTGGCACAGGACCAGACAGGGGTTGATTTCTCACGGTTCGCACGAACCGAATATCTGAACCTTCCTGGGTTCAGCCTGCGGTGGCTGGGGCTGCACTTTCGGGAGCTGCACCTTCTGGAGCATCGCCCTTACTCTTCTCTTCGTCTTTTCTCTTCTCCTCGATGGTCGTGAGGATACTGGCAAGTTGGCTGGCCGGGCCACTCAGGCAACCCGCCAATGCCGATCCCGCCGCGTTCAAAGCCCCCACGACTTCGCCAATCGCTTCCTTACGGGTTGGCAAGTTCTTGGCGATATCGAGCGGCATCAGTTGGCCGTCTGCAACGGCCGTCTTGACCTTGAACTTGTCTGGCGATTTGGGATCTTTCTTGAGTTCCTTCAGCAGGGTATCGACTGCCGTGCCCAACTCTTTGATGCTATCCGCGCCCCAGATGAGCAAGGTCGGGCCGCTGCCGGCATCAATGGCGAGGCCGTTTTCGGTGAAGACCTTTTTCACCAGGCTATTCTTCACCATTTTGACGCGAATCTTCTTCTCGCGAAGCCGTCGGCGCAGTTCGTAATCTGTGGCCGAATCCACCTTCAGTGGCTCGAGCAACACCATGTCCTTGACACCCTGGAAGGTTTGTCGCAGATCGTTCAGTTCGAGTTCTTTGATCTTCTTACTCATCGCAGTTGGTCCTTGATCGTTTGCTGGCAGTCCTGAGTTTTGAGTCGTTCACCCGGTTCAGTCATCCCCGGGAACCGAGTGTTCCCTACCTCGAAAACCGACGGACCAACTCAGAAGGTCACCCGGATACCAGGCGACATGGTTGCCGAGAGAGTGACGGCATTGACGAAGTTCCCCTTCACGGCGGATGGGCGTGCTGCCCGCACCGTGTCGACGAACACCATGATGTTTTCCACCAGCTTCTGATCATCGAAGCTTATCTTGCCCACGCCAGCGTGAATCTGCCCGGTTTTGTCCGAGCGATATTCCACTTTGCCAGCCTTGAAGTCCTTGACGGCACCGACGAGGTCACCGTTTGCGGGCACAACAGTACCCGCCTTGGGTGTGGGCATCAGGCCGCGCGGCCCGAGCACCTTACCCAAGCGGGAGACCAGCGCCATCATGTCCTGAGTGGCAATCACCACATCGAAGTCCATGAAGCCTTCTTTTTGAATCCGCTCGACCAGGTCGGCAGCGCCAATATGGTCGGCACCCGCGGCTTTTGCTTTGGCAACATTGTCGCCCTGGCAGAAGACGGCCACCCGGACCGATTTGCCAATCCCATGTGGCAGCGGAATCGCACCACGCACCATCTGATCCGACTGTGTGGGGTCGATGCCCAGGTTAATGTGCACTTCAACTGTCTCGTCGAACTTGGCACGCTTGAGCTTCTTGAGTTCGGCTATCGCTTGCTTCACGGGAACCGAGCCGGTCTCGCGCAGCTTCTTTTCAACGTTTTTGAGGTGATTCCGTAGCTTCTTGCCACGTCTGGGCGGGATGCCGGGCTTCTTCTTGACGCTTGGCGTCATTGGCCCTTCGCCCGCAGCAACTGGCGAATTCACGGGAGCAGCCGGCTTTGGGGCTTCGGCACCCGACGCAGCGGCAGGCGTCGGCTCTTCGGCCGGCGCGCTCGACATATCCTTGGCCATAGCAACCTCTCATTGGCGGGGCTCGCCGGACAGTTCCAGCTACAACCCCTCCCGCGCCGATGGCAGTGCCTCCGCGCGGTAGTGGAGAAGATAACGATTACAACACAAAGCGACTGTCGGCAACGGGGCCGACACGTTTTCCTATTGCTTCTATCTGCCCTGTTCGGCTCGCAACTCACTCGACAACCACGATCCCCATGCTACGAGCGGTGCCTTCGATGATGCGGGCGGCATGTTCGACATCGCGGGCGTTCAGGTCGTTGATCTTCTTCTTCGCAATCTCTTCGATCTGCTTCTTGGTCAAGCTGAAGCCCTTGTATTTGCCGCCCTTTTTGGAATCGGCGGGAATGACTTCCTTGCCCTGCTTCTTGCCCGCGGGAATCTTGGCTGCGAGCTTGATGAGCACCGCGGCAGGCGGGCTTTTGATCTTAAACTCAAAGCTACGGTCGGAGTACACCGTGATGACAACCGGCAGCATCAGCCCCTTCATTTCGGGGGTGTTGGTCTTGTCGTTGAACTGCTTCACGAACATGCCGATGTTGACACCATGCGCACCGAGTGCGGGTCCAACCGGCGGGGCTGGCGTGGCAGAGCCACCCGGGCATTGAAGCTTGACAAACGCCGTCACTTGCTTGGCCATCGAAGCACCTATTAAACGCCCTGCCGCGCGCGCCGGACCAGGGTCGTCGCCTTTCGGCTTGAAAAAGAACACACCCTCTCCGTCGCCGGGAGAGGGGTGGAAAGAATAATTGTATCGATTGACGGCCGCCGTCAAGTGATCCCGGGAAAACTTGAGCGGGGCTTCGGCACGGATTCGGTTACGACTTATCCACGTGCCAGTAATCGAGTTCGACTTCGACCGGCCGACCGAAGATCGTCACCGTCACCGTAACCTTGGGTGTGTCGCCTGCCTCTTTTTGCTCGGTGATGGACTTGACCTCGCCTTCCATGTTGGCGAACGCTCCATCGCGGATCCGAACCTTATCGCCCTTTTCGTAATCGAGTTTGACGACTTGCTTGGTTGGCTTTTTCTTGTCGTTCTTGTCCACGACACCGGTTAGCATCGACTGAACTTCTTTATCGGTCATCGGCGTCGGTGCGCGATGCATGCTCGCCCCAACAAAGTCGCCAACACCGCTGATGTCGCGGAAAAGGTAGAGAATCCGGTCGTTGAACTCGACTTCGGCAAAGAGATAGCCCGGGAACTTCTTGCGGTGCTTGAGGACTTTCTTTTCTTTGGTCACCCGCTCGCCATTCTTCTTCTCGGTGACCTTTTTGACTTCTTGGTATTCCTCGACGGGAATCGCGATCTGCCCGAAGAACTCTTTCAGCCCTTCGATGCGCACCTTGCGTTCAATCGCAGCCTTGATCGAGTCTTCGCGACCGCTCTGAATCTTGACGACGTACCACTTCCGCTTGGTCTCGACGACCGGAACGGGGACTTCTTCTGCGGCGGGAGCCTCTTCAGCCGTTGCACCTTCTTCGATCTCGCCATCCGGGGCAGTCGGTTCCGGTTCGGCAGCTGGCGCTTCCGCGGTTGCTTTGGTCGATTTGCGCGTTCGCTTCGCTTTGGTTGGCTCGGCTGGCTTGCTCTCTTCTGGTTCCGCTGCAGCCGCATCCGGGCTCTCGGTCGCGGGGTTATTCCCATCAGCGGCAATCGGTGCTTCAACTGAATCCGGCGCTCCTGTGGGGATCTCGTCTTCAGGTGCTACGGCCTCGGGCACGACTGGCGCGGGTTGGTCTTCGGCAGATTCAGAAGATTGAGCATCGACTTCCACAGCAGCAGGTTCGGTAGCACGGTCAGCGGGCGAATCGATCGACTCCGTGTTCTCCACTTCGGGAGTCGGCGCGTTCGACTTGGCCGTCGCTTTAACCGCGGGGGGAACCGTGGGGCTCGGATCGGTTGGTGATGTCCCGTTGTCGTTCGTCAGTGTGTCTTCGTCGGCCATGGCACCTTCAGCACCGAAGTGCCGCCTCGCGAGATTGGAATATGTTCCACCCTCGCTCTGTTCTGTTACCAGCGTGATTGTTGTGCAGCTTTCCCGGCTTTATCAGGTTCGGTGGGCTTGCCCGGGAGAACTCCAATCCGTTCCCGACTGAGTAACCAGCCCCAAAACAAATCGACAACCAGGAGAAACAGAGCCAACAAAAGCGTGGTGGTGAGCACGACAACCGTGTCTTGGGCCAGTCGCTTTTTCGGTGTCCAGGAAACCTTATTCATCTCCGCTTCGGTTGCGATGAGGAATTCGGCGAAGCTCGGAACATTGACCGCCCGGAACGCGACCCAGAGTGTCAAAGCAATCAGAAACAACGGTACGGAATATCGAGCATCGGTGAGAACGGTAATCGGGTTCATGTCGTGCGGCATGGCCAAGGTCCAGTTTTCTGGCAACGAACCCTGGAAGATCATTGAGTAAATCCCACTCCCACCGATGAGCAGTATTCCGAGAATCGTGAGCCGACGAACCTTCTGCCCAAGCGATCGCTTATAGCTCGCAGTGCTAAACCAACCCTGCTCTTCCAGACCAATCATCGCACTGCGGCCAGTTCGTCCCGTAAATAAGCGAATGGCCACAAAGATCAGAAACGCAGCGATCACACCTGAGACGATCGTTCCAGCCGAGCCATCGAAATTCATGGCTGCAGCACGCCAGATGAAGAAGATGGTGATCGCCGTTGAGATCATCAGAAAAATGCCGCCGTGTACACCTTTCGGAGGATGCTCGCCGAGGAACTTTCGCCCGAACCAGAATAGCGCGATGGTCACGGCAAGCTGAGCGACCAGGCGGAGTGCGATATTGACGAAAGTGAACCCGCCAAGTTGCGGGGCCACGCTCTCGTTCCAGAGAACGGGGACCGCGTAGAAGACACAAGCGATGGCAGCCACGACATAGATGGCCCCCAATAAACTCGCGATCGGCAAGCTCACTGGGGTGCGGAGCGGCGTACGGGGCTCAGAACCGGGTTCAACAGCGGTGGCCATAATCCGTCCTCTGCATCAACGTCCGTGCCCGTCGTTCTGGGCTCATGGTTCGGTTTGGCAGTAATCGCAGGAGAGTTTGGAGTTCGTTTATGCGACCCTGACGGGCACCCGCAGCAGCGAGTTGCGGCTACTCCCCTACGACCCAACCGGCCCGGCACCGGTGGTACTCCGGGGCCGGGCCGATGGCAATTCACTCGCAGAATCTCGTGATCACCGGTCAGCAGGAGCGGAGGGACTCGAACCCCCAACCGGTGGTTTTGGAAACCACTGCTCTGCCAGTTGAGCTACGCTCCTAGAGCAAGGCAGGGGCTCGAACGCAGCCGCAAAGAAGCAGGACACACAATGATCCTATTCTCGCAAACTCGCTCGTGCCCCTGACTTCATTACGCAATAATCTTCGTCACCACACCGGAACCGACGGTGCGACCACCTTCGCGGATTGCGAAGCGGAGGCCCTCATCCATGGCAACCGGCATGCCTTCCATCAACTCGACGATCACTTTCACGTTGTCGCCCGGCATGCACATTTCAACGCCCTCGGGCAGTGTGATGCTGCCTGTGACGTCGGTGGTCCGGAAGTAGAACTGCGGCTTGTATCCCGAGAAGAACGGGGTGTGGCGACCACCTTCGTCCTTCGACAACA